>JAIRPM010000087.1 GCA_031257075.1 Spirochaetaceae bacterium | reverse complement strand
CGCTTCCTGGTTCCATGCGTTTTGCGGAATGCGCTCAAGTTCAAATTCGCAGGCCGCCCAATCGACAACGGTAACGACAAAACGGTCGCCCGGCGAAAAACCGCTTTCACGGTACACATTACGCATATCCAGCGTGGTAAGCGAAACTTCCGATGGGTCTTCGTAAGGGTCGGCTTCGTAGAGCATTTCGTTTTCAGGGTTGTCGCGTACAAGGTACTGCGGCGCGTATTCTTCGCCCAAGAGCGCGAAGTACGGATAAAATTCTTCCGGTTCGCCTTCCGAAGCCCCCATAGGAACAATCTTGCCCTTCCATATAAATTTATAGTCCTTGAATGCCACATTGGGGTTTGCGAAAGGAATACAGCGGTGGCCGGGTATCAGAATGCCATTTAGCAGTTCAAGGCGCGTCGGGCGTATCGAAAAATGCTTTCCTTGAAATACTCCCCGGCGGCTTATCCAAATATTTGTTTCTTTTCTAAAAGCAAGAATGCGGTTGTCCAAAAACGCGGCTATCTGCGAAGGCAAGCCCGCGGTTTTTTCGGTGTCTTTTGCGCGGACATAACGGGTGATTTCTTTAATGGTAAAAGGTTCGTCTTTTGATTCAAGAAAACTGATAACAATCTCTTCCTGTTTTATGGTCATAGTACTGAGTGTACCAAAAAACAGGCCGGGCGGGTAGGGGTAAAAGCGCGAATTTAATTGGCATCCCCGTAAATTTTAGCTTTGAGGTTCATTGTAGCGGCATTTCGTATGTACCGGCAATCATGGATTGGCCTCCCAGTAAATTTTAGCTTTGAGGTTCATTGTAGCGGTGGGAGAGTTTTTGTCGGGAATATACACCGTAGCGGTAACATCCATATTACCGGCTCCTGAACCGGCTGCTGGAGGCGATGCTGTTTTTCGCATTATCGTAATAGAGCCGTCCGCATTATCGCTAACGCTATAGGAATCGGTGTCTCTATCGCCATAGGACCATTCTACCGCCCTGTTGCTGGTATCATCAGGATAGAATACCGGCAATAATGTAATAGTTCTGCCTCCAGAACCAAGCTTGTCTCCGTCGTTATCGTACACCTCTGAAGCGCCGGTTTTTGCGGGGGGCCCTCTTCTTGCGTTTTGCGGGAAAAAGTACGGGAATGGGCCGGGGGGGCTGCCGGTGGCGATGTATTTTGGCGGGAGCAGTATCCTTCCGGTAATCAGCGACCCGTCCGGGTCTAAAAGAGCGTCTGAGGCATTGGTGAGGCTGCTTGCCAGATTGCCTGATGCCGACAGAATAAACGGCAAGTCTTCACCACCATTGGACAAATTAGGCGTATAGTTGCTATAAAACCAAAAGGTGGACGGCTGAATATCGGTAAAAGAAACTTCTGTATAATCGACCACTACTTTGGTGGTGCCGTTGTCTTTGTACGTTATCGTAAATTCCACTGTTTTTGACGAAGCCCCTTCCCAAATCAAAAAGGAAATACCGCCGCGAGTTATCTGTTTGCTGTTGGCTGTATTATCCGCTGTGGCAGGAAACATATAGGGGTGGAGATTGGTATAATTAGTTGTCATAACAGGCGGGCTTTTTTGGAGGTCAATGTAGTATGTCCAATCGCTGCCGCCGCCGGCTAACGCATTCCGCACATTAGAATACAGATTGAGAGCATCGTTTTTCTGCGTGATGACTATACCTTTTGTCAAATCGCGCGTGTTGCCTTTTTTGTCTTTTTCCTGGAGCATACCGGTAAGCGTAACAGCGGAGTACCGGATTTTTTTGCCCGCTATCCGGGTGTTATTCGCGCTTGTGTCCAGATATTTTGGGCTATAATTGGGGTCGATTACGCCGTCCGGCACATCGTATTCGCGGATAGGGTACGTCTGCACAAGGTAATCGCCGTAACGGTAATACCGCGGTTCGTTGGGAGTTTGCGCGGAGGACTCGTACTGGGGGTTTGGGTGGTTAAAAAGCCTTAAATCCATAGGAATGCCGCTGGTAACAACCCCGCGCAATTTTACCAGAAAAGAGCCGTCATCGCGTTGGACCGTGTTGATACTAAGCCCTTGGGGATTTACTTTGACAGTAAAAACTTCTGCCTGTGTGTACTGACTGCTTGAAGAAAAAAGCGTTTTAGGCTCGACAATGGAAGGCAGCGTGAGGTAAAAGTTGGCCTCGACATCGTCTTTATGCAACTTGGGCAATTTTATATCGTCACACGCTGCCAAAACAAGAAAAGCGCAAAAAACAAGCAACCGTATTTTCATGACTATTATTACTCCCTATAATCGGCATTTTACCCGTCTATCTTGAGAAAATTCCCAACCATCGGCTCACACTGCTAATATAATAAAATATTTCTGAAAAAGCAAGACTTTTAATTTTTGCCGCATGGCGCGAATGTATCAGCATTTCTTTAAAAACAACTTGCTATCACGCTTTCGAGCATATCCAGTTCGCAGGGAATATCCGCGAGCGGCTCAGATTTTTTTTGCAGAAGCGCAATGCGGGGCGGTATGTCAATTTTTTGGCCGGTTACCCGTTCCAAAAGCGCGGGATAGCGGGCGGGATGGCCTGTGGCAAGCGTTACGATATGGCCGTCAAAATCACGGCGCCCGGCATGCTTGAGCGCCGCCATAAAGGCTACGGCGCTGTGCGGGTCGAGAATTACATTGTAACGTTTCCATGCGAATTCCATAGATTTTTCGGTTTCTTCATCAGTAATAACTTGGGGAAAGACCATATTTCGCATAACGGCGGGAACTTCATCATAGAGCGCCAAGAGCAGCTCATGGTTTGCCGGATAATGTACATCAAGAGCGGGAGAAAGGGTAACGGCCGGGCGGGAACGGGGCGGGGCTTTGTAGTCAGGGGCGTTGGGATATAAATTACGCCGTTTCCAGAGGTCGCCAAGCGCGTTGTTTATGTTCATCGCGGCAATAAAGCCGTTAACCGGCAGCCCGAATTTCCATGCGTACAAACCGGCTATCAGATTGCCGAAATTGCCGGAAGGGACGGAAAAAAACAAATCCTGCGACAGCGTTTTTTTTAGTTTGATAAAAGCGTACACATAGAAAAAAGCCTGAGGGATAAGGCGCGCCGGATTGATGGCGGTAGCGCTTGTTGTGGAATAACGGCGCGTCCATTGTTCATCGAGCAGAATTTCATTGATAAGGCGGTTGCAGTCATCGAGCGAACCGGCTATCCGTACCGGAATGATATTTCCCGCGCTGCCCGGCCTGCGAAAGGCATCTTCGTTGAGTCCGTAGATGCTGCCTTCGGGATAGAGAAGCACAGTCGTTATGTTCGGGTAAGGGGCGAATGCGCCGCTTATGCTTGCCCCCAAAGCCTGCACCGCCTGCGACAGCACGAGAAGATGCTCTTCGGGCCTAAGCAATTCGTTCAACACGGCGCCCAAAAACGCGGCGCTAAAATCTTTGAATGTTCCGGTAGGCCCGTTTGTCAAATGCAGGATAGAAAAGCGTTCATCGAGAATTTCAAGTTCGGGCGCTATTCCCGCGCAACTTGCCGCGACACGCCGCGCGCCCGCTTCATCCATTTCATCTTCCAGAAGAGCGCCCGTTACCGGCGCGACAAGTTCGTTGTAACCCGCCTTTTCGTCCATAGGATACATGGCGGCGCGTATATCAGGCATTATCGCGGGAATGTATAATCCGCCTGTTTGGGGCAAACAGTGAAAAACCGCTTCCTTAAATGAAACGGTATTCCCATTTTTCGCGCCGGTTGTCGAGAAACGCATAGGCCGATTATAACGCCTGACACGGGTAAAAAATAGAGCCTTAAGCGGCGGAATTGCTGCCCTAAAGCAAAGTCCTCAAATTGATTTCCATAGTAAAATGCATAAACCTCTGCAAAACGCGCTCTGCCTATGATTGGGATTAAATGTTTCGCAGGTTTATGAACGCTTCGTCTATGTTTTTTGAAATAGTTTTGATAAGTTCTGTTTTTATAGCGTTTTTTTGATTTTCAGCATAAATGCGGCATTCGGAAAGGTTGTTTTTTGTAGGGTGTTTGTCATTTCCGGTAACAAGGTATTCAACGCTTACGCCAAGGGCGGCGGCAATTTTAATCGCCACATCCGCCGGCGGCATTGATGATTGTTTGCCAAGGTAACCGCGCAGCGCGCCTTTGGCAATACCGGCTTTGTCGGCAAGCTCCTGCACGGTTAATCCAAGGTAATTCAATTCCAAACGGAGATTGCGCTTAAAAATTGTATCCATACATTATGGATACAATACAATAATTATGTCTCATTGGGGTTGTATGAGTAATAAATATGTCTTATACTCCTGAAAGTGATGACCCCCAGAGCATAATTATAGCCTTAAAAGGGAATTCTTGGGGAGTAAAAATGATTTTCATGCCTTCATTCGGAAGGCTGAAATAGCCCTCCGTTAGGCGGGCGCGCACACTCCGTAGGGAGGTGTTAATAAAAAAGCGATACGCTGCGGGGTTTGCGTCTGGAAAACCGTCCCGCAGCGTATCAATGGCGTTGTTAGGGCAGCACAGATTAACTCGATGCTAATCAGCGTTGCCTGGGATAACAACGTTCAGAAGGAGTTTACCATGAGTAAATTGAATTTAGGCAGTTACGGGCGGGATTTTCGCGGAAAATTCACAAACGTCAACAGGAGAGGTTTATCTACGGCAATTTTCGGGCTGCTGCTGGTAGGCGCCCTGGCATTTACCGCCTGCGACAACGGCGGCACCCCTCCCGCCCCCGGCGGCAGATGGATTGCGGTTGGACATGACGGCAAACTCGCCGTATCGGATGACGGCGAAACCTGGAGGCAGAAAAACAGCGGCTTTGCTCCCCCTTCCCTATGTTATATTGGAGGCGTGGCATACGGCGGCGGCAAGTGGATAATCATCAACTATTTTGATGGCAGAATCGCCGTGTCAAACGACAACGGCGAAACATGGGCTCAGAAAGACATCGGCTTCAGCAGCCTCGGCGGTGTTGCCTACGGTGATGGGAAGTGGGTCGTTGAGGGATATAATAGGCTCCCGGCGGGCAACAAAATCGCCGTGTCGAGCAATGGCGGTGAAACATGGACGCTGAAAGACCCTCCCTCTGATTTTCTTCACATCAGAAGCGTTGCCTACGGCGGCGGAAAATGGGTCATTGGGGGTGATGGGGGCAAACTCGCCGTATCGGACAATGACGGAGAAACATGGGCGCTGAAAGAGAGCAATTTCGGCTCGTACGGTATTGTTGGCGTAACCTACGCCAACAACAGGTGGATTGCAGTGGGGATGGCTGGCAAACTCGCCGTATCGGACGATGGCGGTGAAAGCTGGACGCTGAAAGATAGCAGCTTATCCGGGGGTATCGTTGATGTGGCCTATGGCGGCGGAAAGTGGGTCTTTGTGGGAGGCACCGCAATCGCCGTGTCGGGCAACAACGGCGAAACCTGGGAGCGGAAGGATACCCCCTTAAATACTTTCCCCAACTTGTCGGGCGTAGCCTACGGCAAGGGGAAGTTTGTTGCCGTGGGGAACGAAGGCGCAATCGTCGTGTCGAGCGACGGCGGCGAAACCTGGGCGCGGAAAGACGGCGGCTTTGGCGACACGCAAATAGAGGGCGGCGTTGCCTACGGCGAGTAAGAGGGCAGGAGGTTTACCATGAAACAGAGCATAACAACAACAATAAAAAGCGCCGCGCGCAAGGGCGGGCTGCTTACGGCGGCAGGGACGCTGCTGTTATGCGCGGCGGCCATCGTCCTCGTTCTGGCGGGGTGCGACAACGGCAACGGCCCTCCCGAATCCGAACCCGATATCGACTTCGGACACGACTCCTATCGGGAACTCACCGTTTCCAGCCTTGACGAGTGGAACGAAGCCAAAGCCACGATAAGCGACGGCGGGAACAACAAGAACTACGTTATCAACGTAAGCGAAACGGTAACCGGCATTACCGGCGACAGCTACGCTACTTTCGGTTCCGGCAGCGGCATTAAGGTATCCCTGCGCGGCGCGGAGAAATTCCTGGTTCTTGGCTCCACCGGCACCCTCATCAAGGTCCCGGCGGGCCACACCGTCATCGTGCGGGGAGTTTCCCTGGAGGGGCGGGGGTCGGACGAAGGATATGAGAACAATTCCCCCCTTGTCTGTGTTGAGGAGGGAGGAACCTTTACGCTGGCGGACGGAAAAATCGGCGGGAATAACGCCAATGTAGACGGCAGCGGGGTGCAGGTTCAAAGCGGCGGAACGTTCACGATGTCCGGCGGAACCATCTGGGAAAATACTACCGGCTACTCGGGCGGCGGCGTGTATGTCAGCAACAGCGGCACATTCACGATGTCCGGCGGAGACATCAAGAGAAATACCGCCGGTTACTCCGGCGGCGGGGTGTGTGTTTACGGAACCTTCACCAAGACCGGCGGGACTATCTACGGCAAAGACGCAGACGCAAGCGAAAAGAATACGGCGGACGCGGGCGAGGACACCAAGGGCCACGCCGTGTTTGTCCCCGATACCGACCACTACCGCGACACCACCGCCGGGCCGTCCGTCAACCTGAGCGTTGTCGCAGGCGCGGTTTCCGGCGCGGGCTGGAACCAGTAAGCAGGCAAGGAGAAGACGAAACGTCAGTCCTGCGGGACTGTTGTTGGTGGGGGCGGCGGACAAAAGGGTTGGTTTTTTGAGGAGGAGAAAAAATGTGTGAAGTATTACAGGAATTATTTTTGGTTCCAATTATAGACTATATCAGCGCTGTTGGAACTTTATTTGCCGGAATTGGCGTATTACTTGTATTGCCTAAAGCCGTAGACCATTTCTTTTTTAAAGAGATTACTCTTTTTGATGATGACGCAAAAACAGAATACGAAAAAATGAAAGATTTTTTACCAAAAGGATACCCAAATAGCTGGGAACCAATTGTTTGGGCATAAAAAAAGCCCTTCAAAATGCGCGTGCGGGAAAAAGCGCCATCCTTGGCGCTTTTTCCCGTTTGTGGTTTTGGTTGCACCAAAACCACGCCTTGCCTACGGCAAGCAACCTAACACCGCCCTCCTTGGCGGCAAGTACGCGCAAATTGTTTAAACAAAAAAAAACGCATCCAAGTGCGCGTACTTGAATGCGTTTTTGGTCAAAAGACAAGGTCCAGTGGTCTCTTAACCGGCAAAACGTATGTTTTGCGTTTGCGTTTAGCCAAGCAACTGCAGCACAGACTGGTTGCGTACATTGGCTTGAGCGAGCATTGCGATACCGGACTGCGACAGGATGGAATCTTTTGTGTATTCAACCATCTGGTTCGCCATGTTGGCATCACGGATGCGGGATTCGGCTGCTTGCAGATTTTCCGCCGCTACAGCGACGCCTTCTGCCGCAACCTCGAACCGGTTCTGATAAGCGCCAAGGTCAGCCCTCTGTTTGGAAACGGTTTGCAGAGCGCCGTCAACTTTGCCGATGCTCATGTTTGCCGATTCCGGCGTGCTAATGTTGAACTCCCCGTCCTGTCCCCCCGAAAGGCCAAGAGCAGTAGCGGTCATCGTGCCAATGAAAATCTGTTTGTTCTGATCCATATTGGCGCCGATATGCAACTGCATTGTCTTAGGCCCGCCTACAGCGAATGAGCCTGTAAGCAGGTTCATTCCGTTAAATTGGGCGTGGCTGGCGATGCGGTTTACTTCATCGACCAGTTGGCTTACTTCAACCTGAATCTGCATACGGTCTTCGTCCGTATAAATACCGTTGGCGGCCTGTACCGACAACTCACGCAGGCGGTGTAAAATGTCCTGGGTTTCCTGAAGATAACCTTCGGTAACCTGAATGAACGATACACCGTTTTGAATGTTGCGCTCGGCTTGATTCAAACCGCGAATCTGGCTGCGCATTTTTTCGGAAACAGCAAGACCGCTCGCGTCGTCGCCGGCGCGGTTGATTCTTTGTCCCGAACTGAGTTTCTCCATGCTCTTCGTTAAATCAGTCTGGGTAACCCCTAACTGACGGTCGGCGAACATGGCGCTCATGTTGTGATTAATAACCATATCACCCTCCATGAAATTGGAAACCTTGCTATCCGTAGCAAGGGTTGTTCCCTGCGTTTGCGCTCAGACAAAACGCGCTCTGCCTAAGTCTGAACGTTAGGAACATGGGGTTGGATTTCGGTTTTCAGATTCAAATGCCGGATTTAGCGCAAACTATAATCCGCCATTTGTGGTCTTTTACCCGACATCTAAACAGCCCCATCTTCCGGGAACCCGTCTTCATGTTTTCCAGCGGCGCTCAACTCCGCCGGAGGGTGTTTGTCAAAGAACGTTGGCTTTGTGCCTGCCGGTACTGTTTTCCATTACAGGCAGATACTTTTTAAGCGGCAAGCCGCGCCGCGTTTTGTTTTTCTTTTATATCAAGTATCTGAATAATAATACCCAAACCGCCTGATATAGTCAATAAAATACCGGCAAATATTAACATTTTACCCTTCTCCGCAAGCCTTTATGCCTGCAATAATAGTAAATATACCGCCAATGAACTCAATCAACTTCACAAGCATTAAAACATAGTCTTTTCCGCGAAGTCGTTTGTGTTTCCGGTAATTCCGGTAAAGTTCCCGCATGTTTTACTGCCTTAATACGGCCAAAAGGCCGCGCCAAAGAACGGGAACGCCCTTTGGCGCGGCCATGCGGTTTTTAAGCCGCGACCGGCTCGGCAATCATGGTTTCTTTTTTGGAAGGAATCCTGATTGCCGCAACTTTAATTAGTCTGCCGAAAGGGCGCGGCGCTTTTACCGCCGCTGCTTCTTTCAATATAACTAATTATTGTAATAGTGACAAGACCGCCTGCGACCTCTGGTTCGCCTGCGCCAACATCGCGATGCCGCTCTGGTTGAGCATCTGATTCTTGACGTAACTGACCATCTGGTTTGCCATATCGGTATCGCGTATACGGGATTCCGATGCTTGCAGGTTTTCCGCGCCTACATCAAGGCCGCGTATCGCGTGTTCAAGCCGGTTCTGGTACGCGCCCAAGTCCGCTCTCTGCTTGCTTATGACTTTGAGAGCGTCATCGCATACCGCGATAGAACGGTTCGCGCTTTCCGGGTTTTCCAGCGTCATAATGGTATCGTCGCCGACATTCCGCAAACCGAGCGCTTTGGTCGTCATCGTCTGAATGTACACCTGTTCGCGCTGGTCAACGTTAGCGCCAATATGGAACCACATGGACGCGGTAACGGTGTTTTCGCCGGTTGCGCGCGCAAACCGGCCGGTAAGCATATTGAGGCCGTTAAACTGGGCATGACTGGCAATGCGGTCAACTTCGTCTACCAACTGGCTTACTTCGACCTGAATCTGCATACGGTCTTCATCCGTATAGATACCGTTCGCCGCTTGTACCGAAAGTTCGCGGATACGCTGGATGATATCCTGCGATTCCTGCAAATAACCTTCACTCGTTTGAATAAACGAAATACCATCGGCGGCGTTGGCTGAAGCGCGGTTCAAACCGCGAATCTGGCTGCGCATTTTTTCCGATACCGCAAGACCCGAGGCATCATCGCCGGCGCGGTTAATTCTTAAACCCGAAGAAAGTTTTTCAGAATCTTTGTCTAAAAAAGTCTGGGTAACCTTGAGTGACCTGTCAGCGAACATAGCGCTGAGGTTGTGATTGATAATCATATAATTCCTCCATGATTGCGTATGCGGCATAGTTGCCGCACGGGAGCGTCCTTGCCCCCTGTAAAGTCTTTCGTTTGAACGCCGTCTTTACCGGTCTAAAACATTGTTCAACGCATAGCGCCTTACTTTTATATTTTCGGCAGAGGTTAAATAAACATTAACCTTTTTGTATCAATTTGCTGAAACAGTTACGCGGCGCAGAAATGCTTGGGTGCGTTCCTCGCGGGGAGCGCTCAAAATTTGAGAAGGGCTGCCTTCTTCGACAATAACGCCGCTGTCCATAAAAACGATACGGCTGGCTACATCCCGCGCAAAACTCATTTCGTGGGTAACAACAATCATAGTCGTGCCTTCCTGCGCTAGTTGCCGCATTATATTGAGTACATCACCGATAAGTTCCGGGTCAAGAGCGCTGGTCGGTTCGTCAAAGAGTATCACATCCGGCTGAACGGCAATGGCGCGGGCTATGCCGGTACGCTGCTGCTGGCCGCCTGAAAGCCGCGATGGGTAATCATGGAGGCGGTCTTCCATGCCCACTTTACGCAAAGCATCAAGCGCCCGCGCCCGCGCCTCGTCCGCCGGAATCTTCCGCCCTACAATAAGCCCTTCGGTAACGTTTTCCAGCGCTGTTTTGTTGTTAAACAAGTTGTAGTTTTGAAAGACAAAAGCGGTGCGTTTTCGCACTTTGGCAATGGCGGCGGCGGATGCGTGGCGCAAGTCAACGCGCCATCCGTCAAAATGAAGTACGCCCGCATCGGCGCGTTCTAAAAAGTTCAGACAGCGGAGCAGTGTCGTTTTGCCCGAGCCGCTTGGCCCCAGTATAACAACGGTATCGCCTTTTTCTACCCGGATAGATACACCCTTCAGTACCTCGCGTCCGCCAAATCGTTTGTAAACATTTTCGATATACAGCATGGTTAGTCCTTTGCCGGCGTATTAGGCATTTCAGAAAGTTCTCCGGCCCTCCACTTTCCTAAATTGTTTTCGCACAGTCCGAAAAGTTTTTGGGTAAGGGCGCAAATGATGATATAGACGGCAAAAATGTCGAGGTAGGCTTCTATATAATTGTAACCGCGCGCGGCGGCGATTTTTGCCGCCGCGGTTATGTCTTTGACCGTCATAAGGAAGGCAAGCGAGGTGTTTTTTATAAGATTCGTTGTCAAGTTGCAGAGGCTGGGCAAGGCGGCAAGCGCGGCTTGCGGGAGAACAATACGCCGGTAGCCCTGTGCCGGTGAAAGCCCTGCGGCAAGAGCGGCTTCGAGTTGGCCGCGGTTGACTGTGAGAAGCGCCGCCCGAAAAACTTCGGAAAGCGCCGCCGCTGTGTTGAATGTAAACACAAGGTAGGCATAAACAATGGGATTGAGCGCGAATACGTTGATACCCAGCCCGGCGCTCTTGATGGCGGCGTTAAACAGGCTTGGAAGAAGGCTGTAAACAATGAGTATTTGCAGAACAATGGGGGTGCCGCGTATAAAAGAGACATAAACCGTAGCAAACCACGCCAATCCTCGTACACGGTAAATCCGGGCAAGCGCTATACCCAGCGCTAATGGCACCGACAATGCCAGTGTTACCAGTGTAATGTTCAGCGTAACAGGAACCGCCTTGAGAACAAGCCCCAACGTCCGCAGCATAAAATCAAAGTTGAGGTTCATTTTGTTTAGGATTCACCCAAACTTGACAGCGGCAACGGCGCGGGGTTGGTATTTTCCCCCTCGGTTTTCGAGAATTCTTCCAGCAATTCTTTGCCGCGCTTTGAAAGTTTTGCCGGAATCCGCACGATAA
>JAIRPM010000080.1 GCA_031257075.1 Spirochaetaceae bacterium | reverse complement strand
GATACCAAGCTCGTTTTTGCCCATACCCACGATGACCAGGAAGCCGTTGCCCGTGAATTTCAAAAATACAACCTGCTGGCAATGCCTGTTGTTGATAACGAAAAACATCTTGTGGGCATCATTACCGTTGACGATGTAATGGAGATTATCGAAGAGGAAAACACAGAAGACTTTGAAAAGATGAACGCCCTTGCCCCTTCGGACGACCCCTATCTTAAGACCAGCATAGTGCGTCTTGCGAAAAACCGCATTGTTTGGCTTCTTGTGCTGATGCTTTCCGCCACGATTACCGGCATGGTAATTTCGCATTTTGAGGGAGCGCTTGCGCTGCTGCCGGCGCTTGTGGTTTTTATTCCTATGCTTATGGATACCGGCGGCAACGCGGGGGCGCAGTCATCTACGCTTATCATACGCGGTATGGCGGTTGGGGAAATCCGGCTGCGGGACATAGCCAAAGTACTCTGGCGCGAAATACGCATAGGTTCGCTCTGCGGCTTTGCGCTGGGGCTGGTAAGCATGGCGCGCATTTACTTTATGAACGGGCATGATATACTTCTCGCGCTTACCGTTACCGTCAGTTTGTTTGCTACCGTGCTTATGGCAAAGTCTGTCGGCTGCGTGCTGCCTATGATTGCCAAAAAACTGCGCATAGACCCCGCGATAATGGCGGCGCCGCTCATTACAACGATAGTGGACGCCTCTTCGCTTATAATTTATTTTTCTATAGCAAAAACACTTTTGCGCCTTTAAAGAAGGTTAATTGGCCCGATGCTCACAAGCGCCGGTTATAGAATGAGCATAGCGTCCCCGTAACTGAAAAAGCGGTAGCGCTGCGCTGCCGCTTCCGCATAGGTATCGAGGATGAGTTTGCGGCCTTCGTCCGCTGTACTGAACTGGCCGGCAAAACAGGAAACAAGCATAAGAAGCGTTGAGAACGGCGTATGGAAATTGGTGAAAAGGCCGTCTACCGCTTTGAAACGGTAATCGCCGTACATAAAAATGCGCGTTGTGCCCGCGCCGCTTTTTATGCGGAACCGGCTGCCGTCATCCAAAAAACATGCCGATTCGAGGGCGCGGGCGCTTGTGGTGCCGGCGGCAATTACCGCGCGGCCTTCGTTTTTGGCCTTTTCGATACGGGCGGCCGCTTCTTCGCTGATGTTGTAGCGCTCTTCATGCATACTATGGCCGCTCGGCTCCGGCGCCCGTACCGGCTGAAAGGTGCCCAGTCCCACATGGAGCGTAACAAAAGCGCTTTCGATGCCGGCTTCATGGAGCCGGGTAAGCAAGCGCTCTGTAAAATGGAGGCCTGCCGTTGGCGCTGCCGCCGAGCCGGTTTCGCGGGCATACACCGTCTGATAGCGCACGGCATCTTCTGTGCTGTCTTCGCGCCGTATGTACGGCGGCAAGGGAATGCGGCCATAGCGGTCAAGGTAGGCATCGTCCACCGGCTGATTAAAGCGCAGGATAACGCCGTGTACGCCCGCGCCTTCTGTCCAGCAGCCGGTTATTTCACCGGTAAGCCCTCCGGGGAACCGGCAGCGGCTGCCCGCTTTGCGTTTTGAGGCGCGCCGGCAGAGCGCTTTCCAGCAGGCGCTCCCGTCCTTGAGGCTTTCTTCCAGCAGCAAAAATTTATGGCTTTTATCGGTGTTTTCATCTATGCCATAGAGGGAGGCTTTGCGGACACGGGTATTGTTAAAAACAAGAAGGCTGCCGCGCGGGAGCAGGCCGGGCAAATCGCTTACACGAAAACCGCGCCGTTCTTTTGTGCGGCGGTCAAGGAATAAAAGACGGCTGTTTTCGCGTTCAGGAAGAGGATGCTGGGCAATAAGTTCGGAAGGCACGTCAAACGAAAAATCTGCGGTTATCATAGTTTTTGCCTCTCATTACGGTACATCATTGGGCGGCGCTTGTAAACCGTTGGCGGGAAAACCCCTCTTTTTTGGATTTTTGGGTCAAAACCCGCAATCAGTGTAGAGGAACGGCCGTCCCGTATCTGGGAACGCGCCTTCCGTATCTAGATACGCGCCTTCCGTATCTGGATACGCGGGTTCCGTTCCTAGATACGCGGGTTCCGTATCTAGATACGCGCCTTCCGTATCTGGATACGCGGGTTCCGTATCTAGATACGCGCCTTCCGTATCTGGATACGCGGGTCTCGTATCTAGATACGCGGGTTCCGTATCTAGATACGCGGGTCTCGTTCCTAGATACGCGCCTTCAAGGGTTCCCGGCGCACTCTACCCGCTAACCGGCAACTAGCGCATACTTATCTCTACGATGCTTGATACATTGATACTAAACGCGCGGATTGCTGACGGCATAAGCGAAAAAGAAGAAGACAGCCTGGGTATACAAGGCGATAAAATTGTTTTTTTAGGGAAAAGCGGCGCGGCGCTGCCGCCGGCGCGCTGTACGCTTGACGCGCACGGCGCGGCGCTTCTGCCGGGTATCATTGATATTCATGCGCACAGCGATTCCAACCGTGATTGCGCGGAAAAATTACTCGCTCAGGGGGTTACCAGCGTGGTCAGCGGTAATTGCGGGCTTTCTCCCGAATTGGATTTTGCCGCGTTTCGCGCCCGTTTTGAACAACAGGGGTATCCGGTGAATCAGGCGGAACAGATAGGCCATAGCAGTTTGCGGTTTGCCGCCGGGAACGGCAATTTTTACAAAGCGTCATCGCCGGAACAGATAGCGGCCATGCAAACGCTGATTGAAAAGGCCTTTGACGAAGGCGCGGCGGGGCTTTCTTTCGGGCTGGAATACGACCCCGGCGCTCCTTTTGAAGAAGCGCTGTCCCTTGCGCAAACGGCCGCGCGCGCGTCAAAACATAAACGGACGCCTTTTATTTCGATACATGCCCGCAAAGTTGACCGCGATAATGACGATTCGATTTTAGAAGCCATCGCTCTCGCCGAACATACCGGAGCGCGGGTTGTTATTTCCCACCTTGTTTATATGTGGAACGGCGATTCGCTTAAACGCGCGCTCGATAGGATTGATGCCGCCCGCCGGCGCGGAGTGGACATCTGGGCGGACAGCGGGATGTGGACGGCGTACTGTACTACAGCGGGAAGCGCGGTTTTTGATGAAGATGAATTCCGGCGCAAAGGATATGATTTTAATAAAGTCCGCGCCGCTTCCGGCAAATACGCGGGGCAGTTCCTCAATCTGGAAAAATACCGCGAAGTGCGCCGTACCAGCCCCAAAGATGGTTTTATTTACGACCCGGGCTGCCCCGGCGATGTGCGGAACGCGCTCAGTTTGCCCGATGTAATGGTTTCCACCGACGCGGCACCCGCGCTTCCCGGCCAGGGGCATCCCCAAAACGCGGGCACCTACCCGTACTTTTTTCGCGTTTTTTCCGGCAGCCTGTTTACGTTAACCGAAGCGGCGCGGCGGACATCTCTGGTGCCGGCGCTCGCGCTCAATTTGAATAAAGGCCGTATCGCGCCCGGCGCGGATGCCGATATTGCCCTGTTTGACCTGCCCCGCCTTCGGGAAAAGGCGGATTTCCCCGGAACCGGCGACCCCAATGCGCTGCCGGAAGGCGTGCTGCATGTTTTTGTCAACGGCGTTCTTAGTTGGACATGCGGCAAACGTGTTCAAGATGTGTATGCCGGACGAATGCTCTAATGCCGCGGTACCTGCTCTACAATAAACCTTGCGGCGTTACCTCTTTTGAAGCGCTCTACCCGGTAAAAAAGGCGCTCAAAACGGGCAAAGTGGGGCATACGGGCACCCTGGATAAATTCGCTTCCGGCCTGCTGATTGTTTTGGAAGGCCGCGCCCTAAAACTTGCCCGCTTTTTTTCCAATTGCGATAAACGCTACCAAGCGCTTGTCCGTTTCGGGCAAGAAACCGGTACGCTTGATACTGAAGGCGAAATTGTTGCCGAAGCGCCTCCTCCGCCGCTGCCCGCGCTGGAACAAGCGCTGGGCGCTTTCCGCGGCGCTATTATGCAAAAGCCGCCCGCATACTCGGCCATTCATATAGACGGTAAACGCGCCTACAAACTGGCGCGGGGAAAAAAGGCGGATGTTGATAACCGTATCGCGGCGCGGCCTGTTACCATTTATCAACTTGAATTGGTTTCGTATGCGCCGGAGGAAGACGGGAAAACGGCGCTTGCCGAAATCAGCGTCCATTGTTCTTCAGGAACATATATCCGTTCGCTGGGACGCGATATAGCCCGCGCTTGCGGTTCCCGCGCGTATCTGGCGGCCCTTAGGCGGACGGCAATAGGCGGCTTTTCCCTGGATAACGCATCCGGCCCGGATGATTTTCTTTTTCGGCCGGTTGACCGCGATTGCTTTTCTAAGTTGGGGATACCGTCCTGCGGGATATCTGCCGCCGCCGCCCAATTCCTGCGCCATGGCCGGCCTCTTGCCCACATTCAGAAGAGTCTGGCCATCCCGCCCGGCGCGGAGTGTCTTGCGCTGTTTTCCGGTAATGAAATGATTGCCCTCATCGAAAAACAACATGACATGTGGGTGTATTCGTTTGTAAATAACGTGAAGTGAATTGGGCCGGGACCGGATGCCGGATGCCGGCCCTGTTCACCTTTGCCGTGCCGCGTTTACCGCAGCGTAGGCCATTTCCCTTGGGGAACGCCGCTCAAATCCCAGACAGTTTCGTTAAATCCGAGCGCCGTCCATACAGACTTTTGCTTGAATTCATCCAGGATTTTGCCGCCCCCTTCTTTTTGGTTTGTGTCGCCGGGAACAGCGGCGGCCGTGGCGGCCGTGGTAACGGCATCAAAACCGGTAAGCATATTTATGCGGGCTAGGTTGTTGTTGAAAGCACAGACCGTTCTGGGGCTTTGCGGGTCGGTAACCCCAAAAACGGCGGCATAATCGAAGACGCTTTCCCCATGGCTGCCGATAAGCCGCCCGGTTTCCCCAGAATAATTGCGGGCAGGCTGAGGGCTGTCAAAGTAGAGCGAAGTCATGTCGGGAAGTTGTATTTTATATTTCCCGTTATGAGGGTCGTTGGGGATGTTTACGAGACTGCCAATTTCGGCGGATGCCGGAATAAGAGTCAGCGTTTTTTCGCCGAGCGCTATGCTGTTTTTGATATTCACAATACCCGCCGTTTGCCGAATGCCGACCATCCCGCCGGCAACAATCCTGCCGTTGTCATTACCAAGCCCCGCTCTCCAATCCGTCCTGTTCGAGTTGTCAATGATAACATTACCCGATGTATAACAATTTTCGATATTGAGAACGGCTGTTCCGGCATGGTTAATGTTAAGGTTGTTGTTATATAGGGCGTACGCCAGACTGCCGGCCAGACCGCCCGCAAAGAATTTTCTATCCCCGCTGTTTGCGATAGTGATATTGCCGGACGTATAGCAGTTTTTGATAGTAACGGTAGTGTATGTGCCAATCGAAGCAACAATGCCGCCCACCGTGCCGGTGTTGTTACTGCTGTTGCTGCCTGTTGGAATAGAAATGTTCATTGTGGAAGCGCAGTTCTCTATCGTTATAATGGACGGATTGGTTTCCGTGCTGCCCGCGCCTGCGCCGGCGAGAAGTCCGCCCACACTGAAAGCGTTGCTGAAGTTAGCGAATTCAAAATGCCCGTTCACCGTAACATTGCGTATCGTAACATTTCCGCTTGCTTCGCCGGCAATACCGCCGAAATTTATCCCGGAAATGGTACCATTCGGGTCTTCGGTGCTTACATTGACCGTAACGTTCTCTATAAACGCCCCGTCCGCAAGGCTTTTAAAGAAACCGACTTTTCCGTTTGCCGCCAACTGCGAATTCAGTTTGAGGTTTACTACCGCAAAACCGTTGCCGTAGAAATGGCCGTTGTAGTTTTCCGGGCCGTCCCATGCAAGCGAGTTGTCGCCCAAGTTGATGTCGCCGCCAAGAGCCACATTGCCGCCGGTTCCGCCCGTTCCCAGGTTGCTGATGATTTCCTGCGCGTTATTAATAAGCTGCCCGGTTTCCTTTACCGTTAACGTGATTCCTGTCTTGCTGGTACCTGTATAGGGCAATTCGCCGGAAGCGTATTCTTTGCCATTGGCTTTGTCATACAGCGTTACAAAAAAGAAACTAGGCGTGTAATTGGCGGCGGCCTGAAACGTCCATGTTGTCGATGTTGTCTCCGCAAGCGATGCCAGCGTTGCCTGTATGGGAGCATCCGACGCATTCCGCGCCGATACGGCCACTATTGTCCAATTCGGGCTGCCGGCATTGACAACGGTGCCGCTCCACAACGACTTTTGTTCCACATAGGGATTTATTGTAATCATGTACGTTTTCGAGCCGGTTTGACTGCCTGTGAAAACTTTAATATGAACTACGAGCGGCGCGCCGTTCTTGGGCGGAAGATTAACCGTCTGCGCGGTCAAACCGCCGGTAAAAGTCTGGGCCGATGCTTCCGCATTATCATACCAAAGTTTTATTTTCGCAACCTGCGAACTCGCCGTAGCCGAAAGAAACGCCGTATTCCGGGATGCCGTATCGACACTCACCGAATACGTGGCGTTTGTCTTGCTAAAGCCCTGAATCACGTCCGAACCGCCGCTAACCCAACTAAGCGTCAAAGTCCGCAGCGTATAATCATCCTGCGCCTGCGATTGCGGCGGTACCAGTTTTATAGTGTAAAATCCGGCCCCCGCATTCGAAGAGACAACGATTTTAACGGCCGACTGCCCGCTTCCGGCTGCGGGAACAGGCACATTATAAACCCCTCCGGCTGACGGAATAGCAGCGCCGTTATTTGTTACACCGGCGATAACCTGCCCCGCGTCTAAATCCGGCGTGAAATCTATAGTCTTTCCCGCGTCCGCATTGATTTCGTACTCATAAACAGCGCTGTCAAACGCCGGATTCAACAATTCGGCCGCCTCTCCGCTGTACTTGACGGAAAGCCCTTTCATTTGGATAAGCGGCAGCCGAACTGTAAAATGATAGGTTTGCCCTGCCGTCCCGTTTTTTACCTCAACGCTAATAACCGTGTCTTTGCCCGCTTCCGGTATCGAAATGTCTTTCAAAACACCTGAGGCCGCAAAATCATCCATACTGCCGGCGCTTACTGTTCCGCATACCGCGCTGATTTTCAGCAGGGAGCCTTCTTTTGCCGTGCCTTCGGCTATAAGCGAAGTGTGCCCTAAAGCAGCCGGAATATCGTAGGTAAACTTATCCGGGGCAAATTGGGAGATGTCGCCTTCGACATCCCCATAACGGAGCGTAAACGATGCTAGTACGGCGTTTCCATCAGATTTGCCGCCGGGAGGCTGAGGCGGCGTTTCCAGCCCGTTGCTGCACGATACGAATAAAACCGCCGCCGCAAATACCGCGCCGGCAATTGTCCTAGAGAAGGTAGTGCCTTCTCTTTCCCACTTCCTAATTAGATGCTTTAATTTTTTCATGGTGAATATCCCTCATAAAGTAAGAATGTGAAAACATACGGGTTCATAGTACGCTAAGGCTGCTTGCTGGAAACATCCAATTCCAACCGGTTTTGCAAAACATGTTCGGCGTGATATGTTCCCGTCATTTTCGTATTCAATATAGAAAAAAACAGAGGGGGAAAGTGGAGATTGCCATCAGAGGCTATCTCAATATATGTTGTGGAAATTCCGAAAATAAAGATAAGCGTTTGATTTGGGAGGCGCTTATGCGTTATAAATATTCGGTAAATGTACATTTACCGCAGGGAACGCGGAAGACGGAACAGGCGGAATGCCCTATTCTGCCGCGCAAACTGACTTTTACTATTATTATGCTCCTGTTTTTGCTGCCGGCGTACAAAGCGCCCGCGGAAACGGTTAACCGTTTTGCCGTGTATGCGGCGCGGGGGGAGAAATTTTCGATAATTTACGAGGGGCAGGCGCGTGTGTACCGCCCTGAGCCGATTCCGTCAGGCGGCATCTCGATTCAACGGAAAGACCAGATTCAAACAAAAGAAGGCACCGTTGAATTGCGCTCGTTTCCCAGCGGCTTGACGGTGCTTATCGGCGACAATTCCGCCGTTGTATTTGAAAGCGCCGGCGACAACAGCGATAATCAAGTAATTACGCTTGTTTACGGGCGTATACGAATCATCAACGAAATGGGACGGCAGACGGTTACGGTGCGCGCCGGACGTTCGCTTGTCGAAGCGCAGCATGGCGATATCAATATTGATTACGCGGTTTATCCATGGATAGAAGGCCGTGCCGACAGAACGCTTGTTGTTTCCACGTTAAAAAATGGCGCGATAGTAACCGTTCCGCCAAGCGCGGCGGAACGGGCTGCTCTTGAACAGGGAAGCAGCAAAAAGAAAAATATACAGGTTGTTGATATGAGGGTGCCGTCAAAACGAATTCGAGTTTCTATGGATGACCACCAAATTTTGATGAACGAAAAGGAAAGCCTGTACATTGACCCGATTTTATCGGTTGTGGAAAAACGCTCGCTGTATGAAGGAATAGAACCGTTCTGGATAGAACGCGGGTACGGTCCGCAGGAATCGCTGGCCAATGTGTACAATGCGGGCTATTCTCCTATTATGGGCGAAATACAGATGGCCGCCAAACAACCTGCTCCAGCGCCGGTGCAAAGCCAGACAAGGCCCAATATTACCGGGCAGCCGCTGACAAGCCAGAACGCGGCGCCTTCGCTGCTGCCCGCTGAAGAAAAACCCCCGAAAAAGAAGTCAAAGGCCGGCTTGCGAGTGTTAGGCATTGTTACCGGCTCAATACTTATGGCCGGCGGTGCCGGTATGATGGCCTTTCCCTACATAGCGCCGGGAACGCTTCCCGATAAAAACACGGAAAACACCGTGTTTGTCGGCGGCTTTATCCCGCTTGGGCTCGGGCTTATAACCATAGTCGGCTCTATTTTACAGTAGGCTATTGCGGAACATAGCGTGTTTTTGTTACACTGTAGGCAATGTTAAACAGTCTCTTCATTATTGCTTCTTTTGTATTGACAACAGCATTGATACCGCTCATTATATATCTTTGCAAACAGAAAGGCTGGTATGACCCTGTAAGCAACCGGAAAATGCATACGGGAAAAGTGCCGCGCCTGGGGAACCTCGCGATAGTTCCGGTTTTTCTTGCGTCTTGGCTTTTCTATACCGGTTTTAACGGGGGAAAGGAAGAACTCATAGCCCTTCTGCCGGTTGCGGGAGCCGGGTTTTTCATTTTTGTAACCGGCCTGCTTGATGATTTTATTGAAATGCCGGCAACCATAAAATTTCTCTTTCAATGCGCGGGTTGTGTTGTTCCTCCTCTTACCGGTTTAGTGTGGGAATTTTTAGGGATGCTCCCTTTGGGCGGTTTTGCGGGGCCGCTTACGTTTTTATGGCTTTTGGGATTGGTCAACGCTTACAATTTGATTGACGGCCTTGACGGGCTGTGCGGCGGCCTTTCGCTGATAACGCTTGCCGCGTTGAGCATAGTCTTTTTTATATCCGGCGGCGATGGCTGGCTGCCGCTTGTTTTGTGCGGCGGCCTTTTGGGCTTTCTCATTTACAACAAACCCAAAGCAAAAATATTTTTAGGGGATGGCGGCAGCCAGTTTTTGGGCTTTATGATAGCGATTTTTCCTCTCACTGCTGAAGAAAGCATAGGGTGTAACGCCTTTCCCATTGCTATTATGCTTACATCCATACCAACCCTCGATACGGTTGCGGCTATTTGGCGCAGGACGCGGGAGAAAATTTCATTCCTGACGCCGGACAAACAGCATTTGCACCATAAACTTCTTGCGCTCGGCTATTCAAACTGGGGTATACTTGTTTTTCTGTATACGATACAGGCGGGGCTTGGCGCCGGGGCGGTACTCTTTATTTACAAACTGAATGACTATCTCGGCCTTATCTTGACGATAGCGTTTTTCGGCGCGAATATTATTTTCTTTTCGATAATACATTATACATATAGAGCAGTTAAATCATACTGTGGGGCCCCCCCCCCCCCCACCAAAAAAAAAATAAGAAATAAAAGAAAAAATGTAAAAAAAACAACAAAAAAAACCCCCCCCCGGCAACAGCAGGGGT
>JAIRPM010000033.1 GCA_031257075.1 Spirochaetaceae bacterium | reverse complement strand
ACCTCCGCGCCTGCCTGTATAAAACGGAATATGTTGTCAATAAAAAGAAGCACATCCTGACCGGATTCATCGCGGAAATGTTCCGCCATCGTGAGTCCCGAAAGGGCAACCCGCATACGGGCACCGGGCGGTTCGTTCATCTGTCCAAAGACGAGGGCTGTTTTGTTTACAACGCCGGATTCGGTCATTTCGTGCCAGAGGTCGTTTCCTTCGCGGCTGCGCTCGCCTACTCCGGCAAACACCGAATAGCCGGAATGTTCTGTGGCAATGTTCCGTATCAGTTCCATAATGATGACGGTTTTGCCGACACCCGCGCCGCCAAAAAGCCCTATCTTGCCGCCCTTGGCGTATGGGGCAATAAGGTCGATGACCTTGATGCCGGTCTCAAACACTTCCGTTGCCGGCTTTTGCTCGGAAAATGCCGGCGGCCCCCGGTGTATGGACGCGCATTGGGATGCGCTGAACGCGCCTTTGTCGTCAATAGTTTCGCCCGTTACGCTGAACATGCGCCCCAGCACTTCCTCGCCCACAGGCACACGGATGGGATAGCCTGTATCTACCGCCTCCAGCCCCCGCGCCAGTCCTTCGGTGGCGGACATGGCAACCGTGCGGACACGGTTGTCGCCTATATGCTGAAGCACCTCCAACGTAACTGTCCTGTCTTTGTCCTTGATATGAAGCGCGTTCAAAATCGCCGGTATTTCGCCTTCGTTAAAGCGAACATCCACTACCGGCCCAACAATCTGGGTAACAATGCCTGTACCTGCCATCGGAAACTCCTTTTGCGTGGTAAATCATACTAGCATACCGGTGCAATTTTGTGAAGGCACTGTTCAATGCGGCAGTTTGCCTCGGCCATCCGCCCCGGCAGATGCCATAATCAACCGCCCAACATAAGGGCGGCCATTACTTTTGCATCGCCAATAATATTGTCCAAAAGAGCATACTCGTTTGGCTGGTGGGCTGTATCATCAAGGCGGCTCCACACAACGGCATCCATCCCGGCGTTGCGTAAAAATGCTGCGACTGTCCCGCCGCCTATCCCTACAGGGCGCGCAGTGCCTCCGTAAACGGTCTGTATGTGCCGGGAAAGTTCGGTAACAAGCGGAACGCCGGTGCTTGTAGGCCTTGATTCATGCGCCTGCGCGGCGCTTGTTTGAATGCGGACGTTATGTTTCAATTCAACCGCATGGACAATGGCATCGATTTTTGACAGTACTTCGCTGTTGGTATAACATGGAAGTATGCGCATATCAACATAGAATACATCATCGCCCGGTATTGTGTTTATGTTCGGCACATTCGCTTCTTTTTTGGTAATTTGAAATGTCGAATAGGGCGGTTCAAACAGCATATCGTGTTTGTCAAAGAATTCATGCAGTTGAGTGTGCAGCGCCAGCGCCAATTCCGCACCGGCAAGATGCGCGTTTATACCCTGGTCAGGGCGCGAAGCATGCGCCTGTTTGCCTATCGTGCGAAAACGCACCCAGAGCATATTTTTTTCGGCAACCTCAATAGCAAGTCCATCGCTGGAACCGGAATCGGGAACGAGCGCCCAATCGTCTTTGCTAAAAAGTTCCGGTTTATGGGCAAGCAGCCATTCAATACCATAAACGCTCCCGCATTCCTCATCGGCGGCAAAAAGGATATGCGTAACGCGCTCAGGTTTCGCGCCATTTGCAGCAAGGGCTAACGCGGCAAGAACCGCCGCGCAAAGGCCCTGCTGATTATCCTCGACACCGCGCCCTATGAGCCGGCCATTTTTTTCTACGAGAGTCCATGGGTCGCTTTCCCACAACGCCGCTTCACCGGGCGGGACTACATCAATATGAGCGATAAGCCAGAGCGCTCCACCGCCTGAGCGCCCGGGCAATGTGGCAACAAGGTTTGGACGTATGCCGCCTTTGGCACGGGGGTCAGGGGCATCATACCGGGCAAGCGCGGTAATACCATGGCTTACAAGCCAGTTTTGAAGAAAAACGGTTTTTTCCAATTCGCCTTCTCCGCCCGAACCGGGAGAAATTGCAGGGCGTTTGCAGAGTTCACGTTCAAGTTCTACAACAAGGTTCCGCTGATTATCAATCCACTTAAAAATATTCGTTATCATAGAATACAGATAAAATAGCGGCTGACGGGAGTCGGACCCGCTGCTCTAGCTTGGAAGGCTAGGGTATTACCGTTATACGACAGCCGCTAATAGTATTTCCCAATTTTTCAGAAATACCCTCTATCCCAGAGTACAAGATTTTGTCAGAAAGCGCAAGCAGCCGCAGTGCCCCGCGCCACGCCGCAATCTGTATAATTTCCTTGACAAATCCCCAAATCTGTGGTAAAGTACAAGGTATGGTTCACAATGTTTTGATAGACACATTAAATTTCAAATCAAAAGTTCTTGCCTCGCGGTGGAAAGAACTCATCCGCAAAGCGCCGCAACTTAGGCATTATAATAGCCTTTCTGATGAAACGCTTATCAGAATAGACAGCCATATATATCCGCAGCTTGCCCGTACCCTTGACCGCGGGCTTGACCGGAGCATTGTCGGCGATTTTTTCGTCCGTATCGGTAAAGACGGCCAAAAACGTAATTTTCCTATTTCTGAAATGGTTTACGCGATAAAACTCGACCAGCAAATGCTTTTGGAATACATCGAATCCGAATTCATTTTGGACAATCCTGTTACTATGTATCAGACACTTAGCCTTGTTCCCCATGTTGCCGATTTTTTTCTGTTGGGAGTGTTCTACTTAAACAAAGGCTACAATGAACAAACCTACCTCACAATGAATCTCCAGGAAAACGTTTCTGAAGAACTACTGCGCAAATGTTTCAAAGATGACTTTTTTTTCAAAAAAGACGCTTAAGGCAACGCTGAATGCCTTGCGTTATGCCGGTATACGCTTTCTGATAGTTGTTTTCTGAAACGCGGTATCTGGTTAAATATGCTTTTTTTGTGCTAAAGTCTCTAATGTGAATAAAATCCTCTATGAAAAAATCATGGAAGCCTTTGCCGCTGTGCTGCCGATAACGGGTATCGTACTTCTTGCCAGCATAGTACTGACACCGCTTCCCGCCGGCACGGTGCTTATGTTCCTTGTAGGGGCGGCTATGCTTATAGTCGGGATGGGCTTCTTTACAATGGGTGCCGATATGGCAATGATGCCGATGGGCGAAGGCATCGGCATTCAACTGACCAAAACCACGAATCTTTTTGTCATACTGACTATCAGTTTTATAATGGGGCTAATAATTACCATCGCGGAACCCGACCTGCAAGTGCTGGCGCGGCAAGTGCCGTCAATTCAGCCGCCGATTGTACTCGTACTGACGGTAGCTTCCGGTGTGGGTTTGTTCCTTGTTATGTCAATGCTCAGAACGCTTTTCAAAATCCCCCTATCTGTACTTCTTATCATTTCGTATCTGTTTACATTTGCCCTTGCGTACTTTACGCCATCGGTCTTTATGCCTGTCGCTTTTGATTCGGGCGGTGTTACCACAGGGCCGGTAACGGTGCCTTTCATTTTGGCAATGGGTGTCGGCGTGGCTTCCGTCCGCGGTGATAAAGGCTCGCAGGAAGACAGTTTTGGGCTGGTGTCCCTGTGCAGTATAGGCCCCATAATCGCCGTGCTTCTGCTCGGTATTTTTTACAATCCGGGCGGGGCAAGTGTCGCTGAAACCCACCTTGCCGAAGCCGCTACATCCCGCGATGTGGTTGTACAGTTTACCGCGCACATTCCGCAGTCATTCAAAGAAGTGCTGCAAGCCATGGGCGCTATCGCGCTTTGCTTTATTGTTTTTCAGGTTGCTTCCCGCCGTTTCAAAAAACATCAGGTGCGCCGCGTAGTGGTTGGCTTTGTTTACACGCTCATCGGCCTTGTTGTCTTTCTTACCGGCGTAAACGTCGGCTTTATTCCCGTAGGCCACCTTTTGGGCGAACAGATAGCCGCTTCCCCATTCAAATGGGTTCTCGTGCCTTTTAGCATGGCGGTCGGCTATTTTATCGTATCCGCCGAGCCTGCTGTGCATGTGCTTACCAAACAGGTCGAGGATATATCCGCGGGGGCTATTCCCGCTCCGACTTTGCAGGGCGGGCTTGCCTTTGGTATGGCAAGCGCCCTTGCCGTTACAATGGTGAGAATTTTGCTCCAAATCCCGCTAATGTACATTTTGATACCCGGTTACGCGCTTGCCATAGCGCTTACGTTTTTTGTACCGCGCATCTTTACCGGCATTGCGTTTGACTCAGGCGGCGTTTGTTCCGGCCCGCTTACATCCACCTTTCTTTTACCGCTGGCAATGGGTGTTTGCCGCGGTTCCGGCGGCGACCTTATGAAAGACGCTTTTGGCATTGTAGCCATGGTTGCTATGGCACCGCTCATCGTGATTCAGATTATCGGTTTAATATACAGTATACGGCTGAAATCCATGCAAAAGGCCGGAGTTATTGCGGCGGACGAAGATGCCGGCGAAATTATCGAATACGAACGCTGGGGCTGGGCATAACCATTATGCCTTCATCTGTATGTCAAATCCGGTAATGCCGGTAATTGTCCCCGAAACAAACGCGCCCGGAACAAGCGCTTCGGCACTGTAAATAAGCGCCGCACCGTCAACTTCAGGCGCTTGGCAAGGAAGCCGCCCAAGGTAAAGCCGTGAGCCGGAGGCGCATACGGCAGGCGGCAAAACCAATTCTTTTTCTACCAGCGCCCGCGCCGTAGTCCCTGTGAGGCGGGCTAACTTTTCTGTAGTTATCGGAATTTGCGCTTTTTCGAGCGCTTTTTTTCGCGCCAGCGCGGTTTTTTTTAGAACACGGCCGCCTTTGAACGCGGCGGCGGCCGTCCCTTCTTCGTGTGAATAAGTAAAAACGCCAAGCCAGTCAAAAGAAGCCCTGTTTTGGAAATCAAGCAGCATCGCAAAATCAAAGTCTGTTTCAAAAGGAAAGCCGGTAAGTAATGTAGTGCGGAAAACAGCGCCCGGAATGTTCCGCCGGATTTCCGTGAGCAAGTCAAGGTACGCTGCCAGACTGCCGCGCCGGTTCATTGCGCGGAGAATACGCTGCGAACTGTGTTGAAAAGGGATATCAAAGTAAGGGAGCATGCGGGAATCATTGCTTATGACCGGCAAAATATCAAAAGGAAAATGATCGGGATGAAGGTACAAGAGCCGCACCCAAAAATCGCCTTCTATGCCGCCAATATGGGCCATAAGTTCCGCTAACAGGCTTTTTCCCGCAATATCCATTCCGTATGCGGCTAAATCCTGCGCTATCAGGCAAAGTTCTTTCACCCCGCGCCCCACAAGCGCTTTACATTCGGCAACTATGTTTTCCAGGGCGCGGCTTCGCTGTTTTCCCCGTATAAGCGGAATAGCGCAAAATGAACAACGGTTGTCGCAGCCGTCACTTACTTTTATATAGGCGCTGCCCGCCGGTGAAAGAAGGCTCCGCGCCGCATACATGTCTTCCGCAGAAATAGCCCGCGCCCCATCTTCATGTTTTTTAACCACATCCCGCAGCCACATTCCAAAAGCGGCACTGTCAAGGCTGTCGTAAATCGCGTCCGCTTCGCTTAAACTTTCGCGCAAATCTTTGGCATACCGAATAGCAAGGCAGCCGGCTAGTATAATTATTTTTTGCGGATACTCTTTGCGGTATGACAATACGGTATTAATTGATTCGCGTTTAGCGTCTTTTATAAATCCGCATGAGTTAATGATGATAATATCCGCTTCTTCCGGCACGGCGGCGGCGGGAAATCCGGCCGCGTTCAGGCAGGATATCATAATTTCACTTTCCACCTGATTTTTTGCGCAGCCCAGGCTTTCAATATAAAAATTCATCTTGATAACGGCGGAGCGGTTTATGCGCGGCGTGAATTTCCGCTCGATGCATAAAGCCGTTCCAGCACGGCTTTGATTTTTACGGCATATTCTTTGTCGGAAGCCCACCGCCCGGCAAGACCGTCAATAGTAACGGCAGCGCCCGGTTTGACCCAATGGTAGCGGGGGTCAACTATTGCCAGTTTTGGCGGTTCGCTTGTCGCATAGGCTTTCAAATGCTGGATTTGCGCCCGTATGCCAATGCGCGGAGTGGGAAAGCGCTCGCCCGGCTGTCCCGGCCCTATGGAACCTAACCCGCAAAAGTTATTCATATCCGCCGTAACAAGGCCGCCAAAAGTCATAAAACCGGTTTCCACGCACATCTGCGAAAACGCGATGTCATGGTTTATGCCTTCAACAGCGGATTCTTCCACATACCACCGGGCAAAATCCGCGGCAAATTGCCTGTCCAGCAATGGGTTTGCGCTTACAAGAAAAGCGGCAAGTTCGGCGCTGGAAACACGGCCTTTTCCCAAAATGGATTCGGGAGGCGCATACCGTGCCGGAGGTTTTGTACGGCACGCGCTCAAAGAAAACACAAAGACAGCCATTAGCAGTATTTGAACAGCGCGTGATAATTTCATTTTTGTTTTCATATACTATTTTCGGCATTTTCACGCATGCCGTTGATAAAAAATCGTCCTTCAAATAACCGCACAAACGCTTTTATTGACATTCCTTTTGATGATAAACTAAGGCGCTATGAAAATTCTGCTCTGCCGGAATTATCCGTCTTTTTGCGGGAAACAACTGCAAACGCTTATTGAAAAATTGCCAGAGTTCCGCAGGCGAAAAACGCTTGCTTACAAACAGGCCTCGTCTCAGGCGGCGCGGGCGCTTGCGTATACAATGCTGTCATCGGAATTAGGCTATTCGCCGGAATTCACATACAACAAATACGGCAAACCGTATATTGCAAACAATCATATTTCGCCATTACCTCATCCAGATCGGAAGAGCGTCGTGTAGGGAA
>JAIRPM010000167.1 GCA_031257075.1 Spirochaetaceae bacterium | reverse complement strand
CATTCTTTTGTATCATGCTTTTGGCTGGAAACCGCCGTTATTCTGCCATCTTCCAATGGTGATGGGGCAGGACGGTAAAAAACTTTCTAAACGGCATGGCGCTACCAGTGTAAACGAATTCCGCAAAGCCGGCTATCTTGCGGATGCGCTCATTAATTATGTAGCGCTCCTTGGGGCCTCGTATAAAGAAGGGCAGGATATTTACACGCTGGACGAATTGGCTGCTCACTTCAGTTTGCAAAAATTGAATAAAGCGCCGGCTGTTTTTGATTATAAAAAACTGGAATGGTTTAACGCGCAGTATATCAAGGCAAAGCCGCCCGAAGAACTTGCCGCGCTTGCCGTTCCTTTTGCGGTTGAGGCCGGCCTTTTCGGCACCGGTGGAGCGGCGGCACAGCCGGATGCGGGTCAGTATGAACTCTTTGTGCAGGCTATGACGCTTGTTGCCGAACGCGCCGTGCTGCTGCGCGATATCCCCGCAAAACTTGGTTACCTTTTTGCCGAACCGCCTGTTCCTCTGCCTGAAGAATTTATCCCCAAAAAATCGACGGTGGCGGCGGCGCGAAACCTTCTTGGCATAGGGCGCGCTCTGGTTCCGCAAATGGCCGGTTTGGCGGATGCGGCGGCGGAAGAACTCGCCAAAGGAAAAGCCGCTGAGGAAAATGTAAAAATCGGCGATTTGCTCATGCCGCTGCGGGTTGCTATTACCGGCAGCCGCATAAGCCCGCCTCTTTTTGCCTCGATACGGCTTTTGAAAGCGGAAAAATGTCTTGCGCGTGTGGACAGGGCGCTGGCGGTGTTATCTGAAACGGCTGCGGGGGTGTAATTGGCAATGATAAAATTACAAGAACGTATTTTGATATTAGGCGCGGCGCAAATGCAGGAACCGGCGTTGCGGGCGGCGAACGCATTGGGGTTGGAAACCATAGCGGCGGATGGCAACACCAACGCGCCTTTTGCCGGTCTTGCGGCGCGATTTTTCCCGATAGACCTCAAAGACAAAGAATCGCTTTTGCACCTTGCTATGCGTCTGCGTGATGAGCCGGGCGGCCTTTCCGCTGTATTCACAGCCGGCACCGATTTTTCCGCCACGGTTGCCTACATTACCGAAGCATTGGGGCTGCCGGGCAATACCTACGAAACAGCGCTAAACACTACCGACAAGGCGCGAATGAGGGCGGTTTTTGACACGCATGGCGTTCCATCGCCGCGTTTTATCCGGGTAACAAACGGCGAAAAACTTCAGCCGCATTTCGATTTTCCGGTAGTGGTAAAGCCTGTTGATAATATGGGCGCGCGCGGCTGCCGTAAAGTTTGCTCTTCGGCGGAATTGCGTCCGGCGGTAGAAGACGCTCTCGCGTTTTCACGTTCAGGAGCGGCCATTATTGAAGAATATATGGACGGCCCGGAATATTCTATCGATTCGGTTGTGTATCAAAATAAAATATATATCACAGGGATCGCTGACAGGCATATTTTTTTCCCGCCCTATTTTATCGAAATGGGGCATACGCTGCCGGCGCGTATAGCGGAACCTGATATTACGGCTCTGCTTGCCGTATTCAAAAAAGGAATACATGCATTGGGCATACAATCAGGCTGTGCAAAAGGCGATATGAAATTAACCGCGCGCGGCCCTATGATAGGTGAAATTGCTTCGCGGTTGTCAGGCGGTTATATGTCAGGCTGGACATATCCCTATGCAAGCGGCGCGGAATTAACAAAGGCCGCAATTCTTGCCGCGCTGGGCAGGCCGATAACAGAAATTGAAGCGGCGCTGGCTGTTAAATGCAATAACGTCAGCGCGGAACGGGCTTTTATTTCTATACCGGGTACAGTACATGCAATATACGGCATAGAGGAAGCGCAAAAAAGCGCGTATATAAAAAATATTTTTTTTCGTATTTCTCAAAAAGATAATGTTGAATTTCCAGTAAACAATGTAACAAAATGCGGCAATGTTATCAGTTCCGCTGCTGAGTGGGACACGGCGGCAAGCGCGGCGGAAAATGCGGTCCGTGCCGTATTGATTTCCCTGCAATGCCCCAATCAGCGTACAGAAGAATTTTTATATAACACAAAAAATGATACATATCCTCCGGATGCTTTTACGCTTACGCCGGCTCTTCGTGCTGAACTTGACTTGCTGCCTCATTCTTGTATTCCTGCCAAATGTGACGCGGCTCTTGTTACGGTACATCCGTTTGCCGGATTGCAGGAATCCGGCATTGCGGACTGGCATGGCCGTACGGCGGATGAGAGCGTCGCGGCGGCGCGGGTTGTCACTAAACTGCCGCTTCCTGTCGCAAAAACAGGAGAACAGGCGCATTTAGGCCGGGAGTTCTGGCAGGCTTTGGTGCGGGGCGGTTATCAGGGCGCGGCATATTATGTGGAAAAATATACAGGGAACCACTAAGGAGAGGGGGATATGATAAAACTTATTGTTTGTGATTTAGACGGCACACTGCTTGATGATGATCATGTTACGGTCCCACCTGCCAATATTGCCGCGCTTGCGAAAGCGCGCGCGGCAGGAGCGCGTATCGTTATTGCCACCGGGCGTACACATTCAATTTGTACGCATGTGCTGCGGCAAATTGAATGTGATTACATGATAATATCAAATGGCGCGGCAGTGTTTGATACCGCTTCTGGCGCAAATATAATTTTGAATGAGATACTCTATGAGACTGCGGAACAAATGCTTGCGCTTGCCGCATCGTTCAATTATATTCATTCTGTTTTTTGCGGCCGTGAAGAATTGATGGAAAAACGTTACGCGGAGGAATTCCGCAAAGCCATCGGCATTGACAGTTTTGCGTCTCTGCTTCTTTCACAAATACATACCGTAGATACTTTACATGAAGGTATTGCCGGCCGCGCTGTTGAAAAAATTGAAATATTTAATGTACCGGAATCTAATAAAGACAATTTTCTTGCCCGTGCCCGTGCCATAACATTATGGGAAATAAGTTCATCATATTATGGAAAAAATATTGAATTGAACGCGCCCGGTGTTACAAAAGGCGCCGCGCTTGCTTCTTTCTGCGCAAAAGCCGGGATTAAGCGGGAAGAAATACTTGCTTTTGGTGACAGTGATAACGATATTGCTATGCTTCGCTGGGCAGGCAATTCTTATGCGATGGAAAATGCTCTGCCGGAAGTAAAAGCTGCGGCGGCATATTGTGCCGGATATAATACACAAGCGGGTGTGGCGGCGGTAATTAATCAGTATTTTTGTTAAAGATTTCTTAGGGAAGCACTGAAAAATGCAAACGAGCATTTTTCAGTGCTTTCTTTCCCTTTATTTGCGTAATGAAATGAGCAAATAAAAAGGGAAACGCTGATTAGCATCGAGTTAATCAGCGTTTCCCTAAGGCATCAATGAAATGAATAAATAAAGAGGGCAACGCCATTCGGTAACGATTAAAGAATGGTGTACTCAGTGTTGCCTAAAGCTGCAATTCGGAAAGGATGGCGCTGTTGTCAAGCCGGCGCAGGCTGAGGAGGCCGTTTTGGTACTGCGCATAACTTGGAATAGAGTCGCAGCCCTTTGGAAGGGATGTTGAACCGGGATTGCAGTAAATCAAATCTTTGTCTTCTTTAAGCATCTTAATATGTGTATGCCCGGAAAGAAAAACGCTGCCCGGCTTGAGTGAAAACGGCGGTTTTAGCCCGGGGAAAAGGTGGCCGTGCGTTAGGAAAAAACTGTACTGCCCGTCCGCAAGTACGGCATAATCAGCCATACATGGGAAATCCAAAAGTAATTGGTCAACTTCGGCATCGCAATTTCCACGTACCGCGATAATATTGTTTTTGTAAATATTCAAAACAGCGGCTACTTTGAGCGGGTCATGCCCGCCGGGAAGAGGGTTGCGCGGGCCATGGTAGAGAATATCGCCAAGCAGCAAAAGGAAATCAGGCTTTTCGGCTTTCATAATTTCCGTAATTTGCGCCGCTGCCCAGCCGGAACCGTGTATATCAGAAACGATTATATATTTCATTGCTTAAGAGAGAGTTCTGTTAAGTGTAGCGAATTCCAGCAAAAGGTAAAAGCCCATAAAAAAAAACCCGCCTCGCGTCTTATGCCTGGCGGGTTTTTGAACTTGTCCACTAGCGTTAGGCTGCGTTTACCTACAGCGCCGCTGAATACTACAGCGCCGCCAGCAGTTCATCCCAGGACTGGAGTTGGTATTTCTCCGGGTTTTGGGTGGGATGGCCTTTGGATGTGAGGAATTCTACCAGTTTACCGGTATCTTCTTCGCAGACCGTTTCATCGGCAATCATATCGGTATAATTGTCGATGCCGTACAGTTCCTTGGCGGTGGCATTCAGTTTTGCGCCGACAAATTCTTTGAGCGCTTTGGGCATCCAGACGATACGCGCCGGGCCGCCTTCCGCTTTCATGAATTTTTTGGACGAAATGAACTGTTTGCCATGACCCATGAACATCGGGTTCTGGACACCGCCGCCGGTATTGGCCGCGAGTTCTGAGAAGGACATGCCTACAGGCGTCTTGCCGGTGTGTTCGCGGTTGACGATAACTACGCCGTTGGAGCCGTATTCAAGACCGCAGATGCACTCGAAACAACCGCAGGAGGTCATCGGGTCTTTCAGGATGGAGTAGAGTGTAACCTGCTGGAGAGCGCCGTGCGAGTCGCGCTGTACAACCTCGTTTACGTCTTCCCAAATGCCAAGCCGTTCGTCTACAACGCGCTTCTTGGTAACCTGCTGGCAGGGGCCGTTCGGGTCGAGTTCGTTGGTCGCCTTCGCGTCCAGCCACGATACCGCGCCGCACAGCCCAAGCCGTTCCGGTGTAACGATGCAGACGTGCTGCGGGGAGAAGGACTGGCAAAGGATGCAGTTGTAAAACACTTCCACACTCTCGTCAGTAAGGCTCTTGAGCCGCTCATCGCGTTTTTCGTAAACCTTGTTGACATCAACCTTCAGTTCCTCAAGTTTTTTGTATTCGGGTGAACCGGGGAAGCCGAGATAGACCTTTACCTGACACTTGTCAACGACCGCTTCGTATTCGCTCTTGATTTTGGCGTACAGAATCTCGCCGAAGTGCTTGGCGCGGAA
>JAIRPM010000120.1 GCA_031257075.1 Spirochaetaceae bacterium | reverse complement strand
TGTTCCTGGCTGAACGCGGCGTACTCCCGCTGGGCCTCCCGAATACGGTCCAGCGCCCGTTTCAGGCTTTCCGGCTCCGTTACCGGCTCATGCTTGTTTTCTGTCATCTGCTTACTCCTATACGATATATAATTATCGGTAATTATGTATCGATATAAATATATCGAATTATGGGAAGTGCGTCAAGAGACGAACTCTCTCAGGGCAAGAGCATTTACCTTTTTCTGAAATCAGAAAAAAATTGAACCGCTAGGAACGCAAAGCGCGCAGAGTTTCAGGGGAGCATTTTTGTTTTGTTCCCTGAATTCTTTGCGTCCTCCGCGTCCTTTGCGGTTTTATTCCATGCTTGATAATCATATCATGCCGGCAGATCACCGCCATTTTTTAAATGCTTTTGCCCCGCGAACTCTCTCCGCGTCTCCTTGACAAAGACTGAAACACATAACAAGATGCCATAAGGCCGGAATGAATCCGCCTTGTCCGCCCCGAAGGGCTTACCACTCTTTTTTGAAAATCATTCCATGTATGGAATAGCCACGGAGATGAACTCCTGAAAACGGGTATTGTGCCCGGACAATTAAGGAGGAAGTATGAAAAAATACTTTTTGATGATGAGGCAGATCGCAAGATGCGGATTTGCGCTGGCGTTGGCTTTGGGCACGAGCGCGGGTTTTGGTTCCTGCGCGAAAAAAAGCGCGGACAGAGTTAAAGACACGCTTGTTGTTTCGGTCGGCGGAGAGACCGGCGGCAACTACGATCCGTGCAAAGGTTATGGCATTTACGGCTACGGCATTTTTCACACGGCGCTGTACAAGATCAACGTGAATGTCGAAACGGAACCGGATTTGGCAGCCGGTTATGAAATCAGTCCGGACGGACTTGTCTACACGTTTACGCTGCGCAATGATGTAAAGTTTTCGGACGGCACACCGCTCACGGCGGACGATGTTGTGTTCACCTACCAAACGGCGCGGGAAACAGGCGAATCGGTTGATCTTACCATGGTAAAAAACGTTGAGGCCGTTGATGGCAAAGTGCGTTTTACCCTGACGAAAGTTTATTCCCCTTTTCTTCGCACGACGGCGCTGCTCGGTATTGTAAGCAAGAGAGCTTACGGGCCGAATTACGCGGAAAATCCGGTTGGTACCGGCCCGTTCAAGGTAAAGCAGCTTGACATCAACGAGCAGTTGATCGTCGAACCAAACCCGTATTATTACGGTAAAAAATCTCCGTTCAGGCAGATAACGTTTCTGCACATTGACGAACAGGCGGCGCTTGCGGCGGCAAAGTCGGGGCAGCTTGACGTTGTTATGGTCAACCCGGAATACGCGAAGGAGACCGTCCAGGGGATGTATTTGCGAACCATAAAAACATCCGACAATCGTGGTTTCAATCTTCCCACAATTCCCGAAGTGAAAAACCGGGCGGGGCAAATCGTTGGCAGCAATGTAACAAGCGACATCGCCGTGCGGCGCGCGCTTAACATTGGCATTTCGCGGCAGACGATTATCAACAACGCGCTCAATGGAATAGGCACGGCGTCCTGGGTGCGCTTCGAGGGACTGCCCTGGGCAAACGAGGAGCCGGGCCTGCGGGACGGGCAGGTTGAAGAAGCCGGGCGGATTCTTGAGGAAGCCGGCTGGAAAGACACGGATAGTGACGGCATCCGCGAAAAGAACGGCGTAAGGTGCGAATTCAGGATCACGGGCCGCACCGATGATTTGCAGCGCTACAATCTTGCCGTCGCGTTAGGCGAAAACGCCAAAAAACTCGGCATACATATTATCGCCGAAGCTATGGATTGGACCGGCGCCAAAAACATAGCGCGGCATGACCCAACGTGCATTGGTACCGGTGATTATAATTTTATTGATGTGTATAACGCCTTTCATTCTTCGTTTGCCGGAATCGATACCGTTAATTTGAGCAACAGCGGTATGTACGCCAACAAAACGGTTGATGGATACCTTGACGCGATGCTTGCCGCGCGGAGCGAAGCCGAGGCTGTTGCCCTGGCGAAAAAAGCGCAATACGACGGCAGCACAGGCCCCAATGCCGATTTTCCGTATATATGGCTGGTGAGCATCGACCATACCTATTTTGTCCGCGATGGGCTTGACCTTGGAACGCAGAGGATTCATCCGCACGGACACGGCCTGCCTGTCATTCAAAATATGAACGAGTGGGAGTTCAGGTAATGGTCAGATTTTTGCTGACAACGCTTGCCCGAATGATTCTACTGTTATTTGGCGCAAGCGCACTGTGTTTTATTCTGGTGGTAAATGCCCCAATCGATCCTGTTGACGCCTTTGTCGGCACCGAATCAAACGTGTCGGCGGAGTACCGGGCGGAAGTCGCGGAGCATTGGGGACTGACCAGGCCGGCGCTTGAACGCTATTTTGTGTGGCTTAAAAATGTTCTCCACGGCGATTGGGGCGTCTCAATGACGTTTCGCCGGCCCGTTACGAAAATCCTTATCGAGCGTTTCAGCACCTCGCTGGTGCTGATGATGACGGCATGGCTTTTTTCCGGTGTCCTGGGCTTTGCCGCGGGAACGGCGGCGGGTTTTTTCAAAAAAAGTTTGTTTGACCGGTGCGTAAAAACATTTTGTTTTATTTGCGCGTCAACTCCGGCGTTTTGGATGGGTTTGCTGCTGCTCATGGTCTTTGCCGTACAGTTGGGCTGGTTTCCAATAGCGCTTTCCGTGCCAATCGGAAAAGCGGCAGGAGAAGTTACCATTTTGGAACGTATCCATCACCTGATACTGCCGGCGCTTACGTTGAGCATCACCAGCATTTCAAACATAACGCTGCACACGCGGCAGAAAATAATTGACGTTATGGAAAGCGATTATGTGCTTTTTGCAAAAGCCCGCGGCGAAACTCCATGGGAATTAATCGGGCGGCACGGATTCCGCAACATCGCTATACCGGCGCTCACCTTGCAGTTTGCGTCATTCAGCGAACTGTTCGGCGGCAGTGTCCTTGCCGAAAATGTTTTTGCCTACCCCGGTCTCGGAAGCGCGGCGAGCATTGCCGGCATTCGCGGAGACGCGCCGCTTTTGCTTGGCATAGCCGTATTTTCGGCGCTGTTCGTCTTTATGGGCAACCTTGCCGCGAATCTATTGTACGGCCTCTTTAATCCGGAAATACGCGAAGGGGATGGGGCAATATGACATTCAACCACAGGACCAAAACCGTTATGCTGACCGTTTTTGTTATTGCTCTTTTATTTGTCATTGCGCTCGCCGGCATTATAATGAACCCGCAAAAGTGGGCGCCTGATTATTCGCAGAGGCTTCTGTTTCCATCGCCTTCTCATTGGTTCGGAACAGATTATCTGGGACGCGATATGTTTTACCGCACCGTTAAAGGACTCTCTACAAGCATTTTGATAGGCACGCTTGCCGCGGCGGTGAGCGCTTTTATCGCGCTGCTTCTTGGCGTTATCGCCGCGTCCATGGGCGGCATCGCCGACAAAGCCACCGCGTATTTTGTCGATTTATTTTTGGGAGTTCCGCACATGGTGCTTTTACTGCTCATTTCTTTTATGCTTGGCAGGGGCTTGCGGGGAATTATCATTGCCGTTGCCGTAACGCACTGGCCCTCGCTCTGCCGCGTAATCCGCGGCGAAGTGCTGCAAATACGCGAGGCGCAGTACGTAAAAACCGCGCGAAAGATGGGCAAAACCCGGCTTGAAACGGCGTTTTCGCATATCATCCCGCACATCGTGCCGCAGTTTATCATCGGGCTTATACTGCTGTTTCCCCACGCGATACTGCACGAGGCCGCGCTTACGTTTTTGGGGTTCGGCCTTCCGGTGGACACTCCGGCGATTGGCATAATCCTTTCAGAATCGCTTAAGCATATCGCTACGGGAAAATGGCATCTGGTTTTGTTTCCCGGATTAACGCTGGTAATCATCGTAATGTTGTTTGACACGCTTGGCGAGCATATCAAAATTTTAATCGACCCCGCGAGCGCGCAGGAATAGGGGGCGGCAATGGATGATAAAACAATTCTTGATGTGCGCGACCTTTCGGTAACATTCAGAATGTATGATGAAGGGCTTGAGCAAAAAGAGACGCCGGTAATTTGCAGCCTCAATGTGAATGTGCGCGAAGGCGAAATTGTCGCCGTCGCCGGTTCTTCCGGTTCGGGAAAGAGCCTTTTGGCGCATGCGGTACTTGGCATACTTCCCACCAACGCGAAAACGACGGGCGTGATGCGCTACTACGATACTGATTTGACCGCCGGGGCGCAGGCGGCGCTGCGCGGAAAAGAAATCGCGCTTGTGCCGCAGTCGGTTGCATTTCTCGACCCGCTCATGCGCGCGGGCAAACAGGCGCAGGGGGTTTCGGGCAGCGAACAAAAACAGCGCGAGGTGTTCAGCCGTTTCAGTCTGCCGCCGGAAACCGGGCGGCTCTATCCGTTTCAACTTTCGGGCGGCA
>JAIRPM010000094.1 GCA_031257075.1 Spirochaetaceae bacterium | reverse complement strand
TTACATTCCAGCAGGCGTACACGTTATAGCATGCCGATTCGGACGGGTTCCGTTCACCGGCAGATACGGCTGTGTTTTCGGTAAATTCACTTACAACGCCGCTTTCTGTCTTTGACCATTTGAAAAAAGCATAACCTGTACGGACAGGATTGGGCGGGAAATCGCTTTGTGCCACTTTGTAAGAGGAGCCGTTGCGGCATGCATACCGGACGATTTTTTGCCCGCTATAGGTATTGAAGTAGACAGGCACTTTATTGGCATCAGGCCGCTGCCATAGAGCATAGACTGTTACATCTTCGGCAAAGGCATCGGTTACCGAAAGCAAAGCAACCGTAAGAGCTTCGGCGCTGCCCATATCGGCATAGTGGTCTTTTAGCGTTTCTTTGATAAGGCCCCAACCGAGAAAAACCATAGATTCCGAAGAACTGCCGGGCACTGTTTTAACCGGAAGCGTTTCCGGTATAGCGCTCAGTTTTGTTACCGGGTATTGCACAGAACAATATGCTAAATTAGATGCATCGGCAGGAAAATGCGAAAAAGCTGCCGCAGGGGTGTTTTCCGGCCATGCCCCGCCGTTCAAATGGAAGGAAACTTTTCTGATTTTGCCGGTCCAGTGCGCGTATACCGTTATATCGCCGGCAACCGCTGTACCGGCGCGAAATTCCTCACCGCCTTCCGGCAGAGTCCACCACTGGCCAATCGCATCCCAGTTTGCCTGAATTCCAACTTCGGGCATATCTTCTTCTGTTATACAAAAACCGTTTTCCACTAGAGCGAGTCTGGTAACAGGATTTCTGTCTTGTTTATCTCGTTTGAAAGTAACGATAAAGGCATTCGCCGGTTTTTCCTGCCAGAGCGCATAGAACGTTTCGTCTTCCTCTGCTTTTGCGTCATTTTCTATTCGCCCTTCGGGAATAGCGTCTGCAGGGCCTAACGGCGGCAATGCGTTTCTGTACCAGCCGGTAAGCACCCAGCCCTCATAAAAAGGCGGATGTTCGGGAAATATCAATTCGGTGCCTTTGGGTAGGGCGCGTTCATATTCCCATTGAGGGACTTGCGCTCTTTCCCAGTCGCCGCCATTAGCGTCAAAAATCACTTTGACCATGCCGCGGGTGTCTATGGGCGTTGAGCCTCTATCCGGCCCCAACAACACGCCGCACGAAAAAACTGATACTCCCAGGAAAACTATCCCCCAAAAACGGATATAAAAACGCATAGCCAACTTATCAAGTATACTAAAACAAGTAACAAAAAGCAAGCAAATTTTAGGGCAACACCGATTAAATTGACCCTTATCAGCGTTTCTTTAGGGCTTTTCGGCCTGTTCTCTCTGGCGGATAGTCCACAGTTCCCGTTCCAGCAGCACGGTACGCGCTGCGGCAAGCGCATAGAGCGCGGCGGTTTCCGCGCGCAAAATGTTAATCCCGGCAAGCACCGGAACAAATCCGTATTGCATAAAACCCTGTGTTTCTTCTTCGGCAAACCCCCCTTCCGGCCCAATGGCAAGCGCCGCAGCCTGCGGGTTTTTCGCAAAGGCTTCATGAAAAGAAGTTTTTTGCAGCGGCAATTCGTGTAAAAAGACGGCCGCCGCGTTTCCTCCGGCAGCATTTTTCAATTCTTGCCAGTGTTCAAGCATTTTTTCAAAAGTCAAAGGGTTTTCAACATACGTATTCACCTCCGAACCGCTCTGCTGCCGCGCTTCACGAATGATGTTAGCAAGGCGCGCCGTTCGCAGTTCCCGTTTTTGCCCGCGTTCCGCAAAAAAAGGGACAACCGCCGCCACGCCGTTTTCTGTTGCCTGCCTGACAATAAGGTCTATTTTTGCGCCTTTGGGAACAGCCTGAAAAAGGTAAAGCGGCGGCATGGCGGAAAAGCCGTCAGGAACGGCTCTTTCTTTTAGGCCCGCAACGCACTGCAGCAGTATACCGCGCCCGTCATCCTGACGCACTTCAACGTGCGCTTTGCGGCCATCCGGCAAAAGCGCCGTAAATCCATCGCCTGTTTTGAAACGCCGAACCCGCACCAGATAATGGTAATCTCCACCGGTAAGCCTGACATAACCTTGCGCATCCGGTTTTTGCTGTAGTAGAAATTGCTTCACAGCGCTATGGCATTACACGCTTGCGGTCGCGCGGGAAAAGGCTTGCTTCTTTTACGTTGACAAGCCCAAGCAGTTTTTGGGTAAGGCGCTCACAGCCTATCGCAAAACCGCCATGCGGCGGGCAGCCGTATTTGAATATAGAAAGATAGCCTTCCATGTTTTCTTTTTTCAGGCCAAACCGTGGCAAGGCTTCCGCAAGCGCTTCATAGTCATGCTGGCGGCGGCCGCCTGTGGTAATTTCCAAGCCGCGAAAAATAGCGTCAAAACTCATTGTTCCGGCCGCGCCGGAAGGGTACGTGTAAAAAGGGCGCAGCCGGCGCGGAAATTCGTTGACAAACACAAGCGGAACGCCGTATTCATGCTCGGCCCATGCGGAAATACGCCGTTCCGCTTCGGGATTTATATCAAAGATACGGCCGGCAGTGCCCGCGCCGCCTTTGCTCCCGCCGGAAAAATCGTTTGCTATTTTGAGCGCGTCTTCGTAGGATACCGTCGGGGCTTTGGCTATGCTTTCCGGCGATGGTATAGACGCGCCTTTGTCCTGCCAAGCCGCCACATCGGCGCTGTTTTTGGCGGCAACTTCGGCAAAAATATGCGCCAATAGATTTTTTTCCAAATCGATTAAATCTTTTTCTGTTTCGATAAATCCCATTTCGATATCCATCGACACGTACTCATTAAGGTGGCGGGGGGTGTCGTGCTTTTCGGCGCGGTAAGCCGGCGCAACTTCAAAGACGCGCTCCAGCCCGCTTGCCACCATCATCTGTTTGTACTGCTGCGGCGATTGGGCAAGGCATAGTTTGCGGTCAAAATAATCAACCTCAAACAGTTCGGTGCCGCCTTCGGTACTGCCGGCTACCAGTTTGCTTGTTTTAATTTCCGTAAAATCCTGCGAGCGCAGGTAAGCGCTAAATGCTTCAATAATGGTTGATTGTACTCTGAATATAGAACGGATTTTGGGATTGCGCAAAGAAAGCGCCCGGTTGTCCAATATGGCTTCCAGCCCCGCTTTTGCCGCATCCGCGTTCACCTGATAGGGCAAATTGCTGCCGGCGCGCCCCAGTAACTCCAGCGAATGGACGCGCAATTCCACACCGCCCGGCGCTTTGGGATTAAGCGCCGGTTCGCCTTTCACACGAACAACCGACTCCAGCGGGTATTCGCATTTACCGTCCATAACAAGTTGTACCAAGCCTGAACGGTCACGAAGTACAACAAAATTGACCGCGCCCAATTCGCGGATACGGTGTATCCAGCCGCAGAGTTCGGCATCTCCGCCTTTCCCTGTTTGCGCCAAATCAAAAAGTTCTTTCGCTAAAATGCGCATTGCCTATTCCTTTTATTTTTCGTAGGGCAGCCCTTCTTCTTTATGAAACAAGATTTATCTGCTTTATTTTCTGGGCAATCTTTTTTAGAACGATGTTGCCAAGGGTTTTGTACTCTTGCGGCAAAAGAGCGCTGCCGCGCTGTTCATAGCGCAGCAGGAGTTCTTCGAGTTCGGACTTTGCCAGCGAGTATTTTTTTTGTTTGTAATGAATATGAGCAATTTCGTATTGGGCCAGACACAGCGCGGCGGCATCAAACGGAAAACGCTCCTGTATCGCGCTGTAGTAATAGATGGCCAAATTGTACCGGTCCCGGTCGGTAGCGGTCTGCGCTTTTTGGACAATTTCCATTACCGATGCCGTTTGCGGGATTTCCGGCCTGCTCATACAGCCGGCAGCCACTACGGAAAAAAAGCAACCCCAAACGATGAACTTCCACATACTTACAAGAATACTTTATCACGCAAACGGTTACAAGAGAGGCGCGCAGGCGTTGCCCTCGCAAAACTACTCAACATTTTTTAAGGAAAAAAGGACTTTTTTTTGTATTTTTTTGAAAATTGTGTTGACTTGT
>JAIRPM010000063.1 GCA_031257075.1 Spirochaetaceae bacterium | reverse complement strand
TTCTAAGGCCGCCCCCCAAACTGGGAAGTATTGCCAGCCTTTCCCTCTACTATACTGCACTTTGAAAAAAATGTCAAGCGGTTTGTGTGAGACTGCGGTGGGCAGATGCGGTCTCTCCGGCAACCGGCCTGCGTCCCGGCTGGAAAAAATTTTCTTTTTGCGGTATTTTGAACAAAACAACGCAAAAAGGCGTGTTTTATTTGGAGGGTGCTATGAAAGTAGGTACTATCAAGGAAGTAAAAAAACATGAATACCGTGTAGGGCTTACGCCCAAAGCGGTGGAAGCATATAGTAACGCAGGGCATACCGTGTTTGTTGAAAAGGGCGCCGGTGAAGGTTCGGGCTATAGCGATGATTTGTACGTCAAAGCAGGCGCAAAAATTCTGCCTACCGCAAAAGATGTTTGGGCAGAAGCGGAGATGATAGTAAAGGTGAAAGAACCGCTCGAAAGCGAATACGGCCTTATACGCGAAAACCAAATTCTGTTTACTTATTTGCACCTTGCACCCGACCGCCCTCAAACAGACGCTCTCCTTAAATCCAAGTGCATAGGCATTGCTTTTGAAACGATACGCGGCCCCAAAGGCCAACTCCCATGTCTCAAACCTATGAGCCAAATTGCCGGACGCCTTGCCGTTGTAGAAGGCGCTAAGTATTTAGAAAAACCGTTTGGCGGGCGGGGCGTGCTTCTTTCCGGCGTGCCCGGCGTGCCTCATGCCGAAATTGTCGTGCTGGGCGCCGGTGTTGTCGGCGCAAACGCGGTAAAAGCCGCCGCCGGTTCGGGCGCTCATGTGACGGTGATGGACATCGACCTCGACAAACTGGAATATTTGGAAGACATTTACGGCAGCCGGATTTCCACCCTTTACTCCAGCCCGGAAAACATTGACGAAATTCTGCCAAAAGCGGATTTGGTAATAGGAGCCGTGCTAATCCCCGGTTCGGCCGCGCCCAAACTGATAAAAAACAAACATCTGCCGACAATGAAAAAAGGAGCGGTTATTGTGGATGTGGCAATAGACCAGGGCGGGTGCAGCGAAGCAAGCCGCGTTACTTTTCACGATGCCCCTGTCTTTGTCAAAGACGGTGTCGTCAACTACTGCGTAGGAAACATGCCCGGCGCGGTCGCTCATACCTCGACTAACGCGCTCGGCAACGCAACACTGCGCTATGGGCTTTCAATCGCAAAACTCGGGCCGGAAGCGGCGCTCAAAAAAGAAGACGGCTTTTTGGAAGGGCTGAACGTGTACAAAGGAGCCCTCACCTGCCAAGGCGTAGCCGGCGCTCATAATTTGCCCTTTACGCCGCCACATACCGCGCTGGGCTAAAAAGCGCCCTCCGCCGATTTGGCCGTTACAGAATGCCTTTTTCCGATAAGATTGATTTTATCCGCGCATGTACATCCGCCGGGTTTTGCAAAGCGTCAATAACAGAAAAAGCGCCGGGGTAGCGCGCCAAGGCAATGTGGTAGTTTTCGTATACGCGCCGCAAATTTGACTGCTCTTCGTTTATATCAGGAACCCTTGAGACACTAATACGCCGCAGGGCGCGGTCGATAGGGCAGTCCAAATAAAACGTATAATCCGGCAGCGGAAAATCCTTGTTCAATTGATATACATACTCAAAATCGTCAGTATTAAAAACATGGTAGGCAAGCGATGATAAATAGTAACGGGTAGACAGCACATAATACCCCGCTTCAACTTGCTTTATAATGCCATTGATACTGTTATACAGATGGTCGCACCGGTCGGCGGCAAATAAATACGACAACAATTTTTCACGGCTGTTCCGGTCATCTGTTACAGCGATTCTTTTTGTGTGAATTTCACGAATCATGTTACCGATAGGCCCGGGGGAGGGTTCGGCCGTACTCAGCGCTTTTCTTGAATTTGAAATCAAATAATCCTGCAGCAACTGCGCCTGCGTTGAGGTGCCGGAGCCGTCAATACCTTCAAAAACAATAAATTTCCCGCTCATATCACCCCTATTCAGCGCCGCGCCCGCTTTTGTTCCCAAGCGGGCGAAGAAAGGTGTAAGTCATAGATTTTACGAAGCCTGCGCCGTATCCAATTCCGCCGCATCCTGCAAATCGCGCAGCGTTTTCGTATTGTGAATCAACTGATAATAGTTTCCTTCACGAATAATGCGCACCGCTTCCTGCAACTGCACATCATACTCCATATCATAAACCGGCGCTATCTGAGTGCGGTTTTGCTCATCACGGATAAAACGGCGGACCAGCGCGAAATCCAAATTGTACTCAGCGGCGATTTGACGGGCAAAAGTATCGGTAACAACGGAGGTAGCCTTCGGATTTTCTTCGACGAACGAAGGAATTTTTTTGGAAGCAATCAGTTTATTAAGCCTTTCAGCGTCCGCATCAGAAAATTTAGGAAAAAGCACTTCTTTGTCGGGCGGTATGCCAATTTTGTCAATATTGACATCGCTGGGCGTATAGTAACGGGCGGTCGTTATTTTGAAACCGGAAGTGTCAAGCGGGTAAACCTGCTGCACCGAACCTTTGCCAAAGGATTTCTCACCTACAAGGTAGGCGCGCCCCCGGTCTTTGAGGGCACCGGCAACAATTTCAGAAGCGGAAGCCGAACCTTTGTTTATCAGCACGACAACCGGAATACCGGCGTTTACAATGGGATTGCGCGATGCGTTGAACATAGAATTCTGGCCGGGTATACGCGATTTGACGGAAACAACAACGCCGCCGTCCAAAAAGAGATTGCTTACCGAAACGGCGGACTGTAAAAGGCCGCCGTAATTGTTGCGCAAATCGACAATAAGCCCGGTATAGCCCTGACTTTTGAATGATTGAAGCGCTTCCCGGGCGCGTTCCGCAGTCATATTACTAAAACTGATTAGGCGCAGGTAACCGATATCGCCAATCATAGCATGGCGCACAGTTGGAACTTCGATAATGGCGCGTATCAGCGTTACCGGAAATTCAAGTTTCGCGCCGCGCCGGACAACAAGATGGACGGCTTCTCCCGCCGGGCCTTTCAGCCTGTTGAGAACTTCGTCCATAGAGAGCGCGTCCGTGCTATCGTCGTCGATTTTCACGATAAGGTCGCCCGGCTGCAAACCGGCGCGCCAGCCCGGCGTTCCCTCCATAGGAGACGCAATCTCGACATACGACGGCAAACCGTCAGGGCCGGTTGTGCCGTTTGGCTTTGAAATATACAGCCCGACACCGCCGTAATTTCCTTTTATGACATTTTGATTCAATTCCTGCATATCTTTTTCAGCAAGGAATGTTGAATAAGGGTCGCCGAGCGCGTTGAACATGCCGTTCATCGCCCCTTCGTACAGTTTTTGCGCGTCAACTTCTTCGACATAGTGTTTGAGAATAAAGTCAAACACGCTCTGAATGCGCGATGTGTAACGGGCCGGGTCGGCGTTTGTCTGTGCAAACGTCTTAGGCGCGGCAACGATAGTTATTAAAAGCGAAAGGGCTAGAGTCAAGCCCATCCATAGCGCCGGTAAACGTGTTTTTACCGCCGGCTGCGGACAAACTCCGCTTTCCGGTATCAAGGGGGAGTTCATACACTTATTATCGGCATTTTTGCGGATAAATTTAAGAGGGGGCTAGACATTTCAAAAAAACAATTATTATTATAGGTTTATCATGCAGTTCCGCATCTAGGGCAGCGCTGATTAGCATCAATGTAATCATTGCTCCTTAGGGAAGGCGTGTTGTATGGGCCGCTAGCTCAGCTGGTAGAGCGGCAGACTCTTAATCTGCGGGTCCTGAGTTCGATCCTCGGGCGGCTCAATTCAAAGAGGTAAACAAACGTGGGCGCATTGTAATGGCCGATTTAGATTTTTTTTCAGATGCCGATTTTGAAAATTACAAGAAATTGATTTACAAAGAGAGCGGCATTGTTTTCACTATGGGTAACCGCTCAATACTGGAAGGGCGGCTTCGCGAAAGGCTTAGGCAGAACAAAGCGCCTTCAGTAGGTGAATACTATAAAACCATCATAGCAAACAGCGGGGAACTTACCGCCTTTATTGATTCAATAACAACCAATCTGACAAGTTTTTTCCGCAACCTGCCCCATTTTACGGCGCTTGAAAAGTATATTATTCCTGAAATTAGCGCGGTACGAAGCGAAAAAGCGGACAAAACGCTGCGGGTATGGAGCGCGGGCTGTTCCACCGGCGAGGAAGCCTACACTATCGCTATGCTGCTTTCTGAAAAACTGCCGCCCCCATGGACATTTGACATCGTCGCAAGCGATATCAGCCTGAAATGCCTTATGACCGGCAAAGAAGGTTTCTACGCCGCCGACCGCATTGTCGGCATACCGGATACTTACCTTGCCAAGTATTTTGAAAAACATGAAGGCGGCTACAAGGTAAAAGATTCGCTAAAATCAAAAATCCGGTTTGACTACCATAATCTTATCAACTTGTCGCCTTGGCGGAATTTTGATGTAGTGTTCTGCCGGAATGTACTCATTTACTTCGATGAGGTTATGCAGACGCAGGTTATCAATCATTTTTGGAACAATATGCTCAATAAATCATTTTTGTTTATAGGCCACAGTGAGTCGCTTTTCGGCCTGAATACAAAGTTTGACTTTGTAAAAACACAGTGGACAACCCTATACAAAAAGTGGGTAAGTTAAAATAAAGGAAAATATGGCGGACCCGCTTTCAGTTTTAATAGTTGACGATTCGAACCTTATGCGTAATTTAGTCGGTAAAATGATTGACGGTACGGAGGGGCTATATGCCGCCGGTACCGCCGCAAACGGCAAAGAAGCGCTTGAAAAAATTCAAAAGTTAAACCCCGATGTTATTGTCCTTGACATAGAAATGCCGGTAATGAACGGCATCGAATTTCTCAAAGCGCGCAAACAGGAAGAAATCAAAATTCCTGTTGTTGTGTTGTCATCGCTTGCCGAAAAAGGTGCCTCTATAACAATGCAGGCTCTGGCGCTGGGAGCAAGCGATTTTGTTCAAAAACCTTCCGGTTCGATAAGCGTTGACATCAATAAAGTAAAAGAACAAGTAACAGAAAAATTATTTGCCTATGGTTCCCGCTACCGCAGATACTTCAAAAAGAGCGGCCTTTTGAACGCCGCCGGCAAGCCTCCTCCCGCGGCGCAAACGGGAGCGCCCAAAATTATGCAGATACGCAAAACAGGAAAAATCCAACTGATTTGCATCGGCATTTCGACCGGTGGGCCGGATGCCCTGCGGATGGTCTGCGCTACGCTGGACGGCGATTTGGATGTGCCTATCTGCATAGTTCAGCATATGCCGCAGGGGTTCACTTTTGAATTTGCCCGCACCCTTGATAAAATTTGTCCGCTGGATGTAAAAGAAGCATCTGACGGCGATGAACTAAAACCAGGACGTATACTAATAGCAAAAGGCGATCACCATTTGGAAATAGAAAAAAAAGAAGGCAAGGGAATAGCCCGTCTGTCTTCCGGCCAACCGGTAAGCGGGCACCGCCCTTCCGTCGATGTGCTTTTTGCCTCAGCGGCATTGGCTTATCAAAACCATGTACTTGGCGTGATAATGACCGGTATGGGCAAAGACGGCGCGGCGCAACTCGGCACTATTTACAAAGAAGGAGGGCTGACACTGGGACAGGATGAACAGAGTTCGATTGTTTACGGTATGCCGCGCGTTGCTTATGAACTTGGTTACGTTATGGAACAAGTGCCCTTGGAACGTATGGGGCAGCGTATCAGTTACGCGGCAAAAAACAGCAAACTGTAACCCGACACGGCAAGCCTCAACATTAAAGGCTTGGCGGCGCACAATTTTTCTGCCATACTAGTATCATGAAACTTGTATGTTTGGATTTGGAAGGAGTGCTTGTACCCGAAATCTGGATAGCGTTTTCAGAAGCAAGCGGCATAAACGAACTGCGCCGCACGACACGCGATGAGCCGGATTATGACAAACTTATGGCGTTCCGGCTGGATATTCTGGCGCGGCATAGCCTTAAACTTCCCGACATTCAAAAAGTGATAGGCGCTCTTGCCCCGCTTCCCGGCGCTCTCGAATTTGTCCGCGAACTGCGCAAAAAAACGCAACTCATCATCCTTTCCGATACTTTTGAACAATTTGCCGCGCCGCTTATGGAGCAATTGGAATGGCCTTCTCTTTTTTGTAACACGCTCGACTGCGCCGCTGACGGCACAATACGCGGCTGGACGCTCCGGCAGCAAAACGGCAAAAAAGAAGCGGTGCGGGCGTTCAAATCGTGCAACATTGATGTATTTGCCGCGGGCGATTCGTTCAATGATATTGCGATGATAGAAGAAGCGGGCTCAGGCTGCCTTTTTTGCGCGCCGGACGCAATACGCGCAAAGTACGCGCATATTCCCTATGTTGATACCTACAAGGATTTGCGCCGCTGTATTGACGTGTTTTTGAACGCAAGCCATCGACTTTAGGGCCTATCTTAATGAGGATAAAACGGCGGTATGGGAATTTTTGAACGTTTAGGCAATGTACTCAAAAGTTATTTGGCGGAAGAAGCGCCATCCGGCCATGCTTTTTCCAATTTTGACAGCCGCGATGCCGACCTTGCCGCCGCTTTCAACGAATTAAATGAATTTTTGAATGACAAAAACGACACTCCTTTTTCATCGTATACAAAACCGGGGAAAAATGAATACGCCCGCCGCCCTCATTTTGAATCCGCCGCCGGCAGCGCTTCTTTCACCGCCGCCGATTTTACCGCCGCAATGTCCCGGCCGCCGGAAAAATTACGCGCCGATTTTGCTGAACTGGAAGTCCCTTTTGGCGCAACAGAAGACGAGTGCAAATCCGCCTACAAACGCCTCCTCAAAAAACACCATCCCGACCGCCATGCCGGGCATGCGGGAAATATGAAAAAAGCAACGGAAAAAGCGGCAAAAATCAACACGGCCTACGAGCGCATCCGCGCATGGCGTGAAAAGGAAAAGAAATGAATGCGATAGACAATCTTGTTACGCTGCTGGCAAAATTGCCCGGCTTGGGTAAAAAAAGCGCCGGGCGTATGGCTTACCACATCCTTGAACACGATGTTTCCTATGCCCGCAGCCTAGCCGGCGCTTTGACCGCCCTTCACAACAGTATTATGCGCTGTTCTCTATGCGGGGCTTGGACGGAAACCGACCCTTGCCCTATATGCGCCGACGAGACTCGTGACAGCGAGCTTCTTTGCGTTGTGGAACGCTCGCAGGATGTCCGCGTCATTGAAGAAACGCGGGAATATCATGGACGCTTTCATGTTTTGGGCGGCCTTATTTCGCCGTTGAATGGCGTCAATCCTGGCGACCTGTCAATCGGCCGGCTGCTTTACCGCGTGAAAAGCGGAACGGTACGCGAAGTTATTTTGGCCATAAATCCTACCGTTGAAGGCCAAACCACAGCGCTCTATCTGCAAAAGCAGCTAAGCGATGCGGGCGTTACCGTAAGCCGTCTCGCTACCGGTCTTCCTGTCGGCGGCGACCTTGAATACACAGACCGTCTTACCCTGGCAAGCAGTTTTCGAGGACGGGTGGCTTTTTGAACGAGGCTCTCTATGAATACTATTATTACCCCGCATAAGTTTTCCGGTGTGGTACGCATTCCCGCGTCAAAGTCGCATACAATACGGGCGCTCCTCATAGCATCATTGGCGGAGGGCGAATCCCGGATTTATGAGCCGCTCGAATCGCTCGATGCCGCATCCTGCGTTCAGATTTGTAGAGCGCTGGGCGCGGACATCATAGAAATCTATGGAACAACAGACAACACCGGACAAGAAATGTCTTGCGAAACAGGCAGCATTCGCAAAAGCCCTCTGCGCGAATACCGCGTTCGGGGCATAGGCGGCAAAATTGCCTGCCCGCAAATTCCTTTAGATACGGGCAATTCCGGTACAACTTTATTTTTCGCGCTTGCTCTTGCGGCTCTGGGGAAAAGCCCCATTACTTTTACCGGCGATGAGCAAATCAAACGGCGAAGCGCCGGGACGCTGCTGGCCTCTCTCAATGATTTGGGCGCGGATGTTGCCAGCAACGAAGGCTATGTTCCCGCAACCGTATGCGGCCCATGGCGCGGCGGGCATACTTCGATTGAATGTCCCACAAGCCAGTATCTTTCCGCGTTACTTTTGGCCGCTCCCCTTGCCCCCGCCGCCGCGGTAACAGAAATTGATGTACCGCTCTTGTACGAAAAACCTTACATTGAAATGACGCTTTCATACCTGCAGGCGCAACGTATCACATTTGAATGCGCGGAAGACTTTTCGTATTTCCGTATACCGGGCGGCCAGCATTACAATGCGGTTTCCCGCGTAGTTCCCGCCGATTTTTCCTCCGCGGCTTTTCCCGCATTGGCCGCCGTTGTTTCCGGCGGCACTGCCATACTTACCGGCCTTGATCCGCAGGACACTCAGGGGGATAAGTTTTTTTTCGACATGCTTACACAGATGGGCGCGGAAGCGCGCTGGGAAAACACGGACGGCGCGAATACCGTTACCGTATTATGTAAGCGCAGGTTATCCGGTGGAATCTTCGATTTGAATAACACTCCCGATATGCTGCCCGCCGCCTGCATATTAGGCGCGTATGCGCAAGGGGAAACATACTTAGTCAACGTAGAAAATGCCCGCATCAAAGAAACCGACCGCATTGCGGTTATGGCACGGGAACTTGGCAAACTGGGCGTGCGCTGCCGCGAACTTTCCGATGGCATCGTTATACAGGGAAGCGGCGGGAAAATACCGTGTCAAAAAGCACCCTTGCTTGATGGCCATGGCGACCATCGTATTGTGATGGCGCTTGCGTGCGCCGCCTTGGGCATGCAAGGCCCAAGCGAAATTTCAGATGCGGAAGCGGCAGATGTTACCTATCCCGGTTTCCTAGATTTGCTCCGCGCGGGAAACGCTGATTAATTAACTGCCCTATTGGCGCAGCAGGGCGATGTTTCCCTCAGGATAGCGCAAAAACATATTTGATGATATCTTTCAAGAGGGCACGCGCCGCTATGAATAAAATGTACCGCCATTGGGGGGCTGCCCCTTACTTTCCATACTTGGACGAGCGCCGACGTTTCAGGTTTCCCAACCCGCAAGCCGCATTGCATGATATAGTTGCCATTGGCGGAAATTTATCGCCGGGTATGCTGCTTTCCGCATACGAAAACGGCATATTCCCATGGTATAATGAAGACGAACCGGTTATTTGGCAGTCGCCTGACCCTCGTTTTGTCCTATATCCTGATAATTTACATATTTCAAAAACGATGCAAAAGGTTATGCGCCAAGAACGTTTTGAAATCCGCTATGACACTGCTTTCGAATCCGTGATTACCGCCTGCGCTTCCGTTCCCCGTCCCGGTCAACGCGGCACATGGATAAACAGCGATATTATTTCGGCATATTGTGAAATGCACAAACTGGGTTATGCGCGCTGCGCGGAAGCATGGCGGGACGGGCATCTTGCCGGCGCTTGCTATGGCATACTGCTGCCGCCGGTGTTTTTTGGCGAATCGATGTTTGCCCACGAAGACAATGCGTCCAAAGCGGCTTTTTTGACTTACGCGCAAATGCTGTTTGACAGCGGCATCCGCCTTATCGACTGCCAAGTTTATACGGCGCACCTTGCCGCACTTGGCGCGGTAGAAATTCCCCGTGTTGAATTTCTTACATTGCTCAAACAGTTTTACCCGCAAGCAGTATGATTAACAGGCGCATAAAAACGCATCCGGGTTTCTAGAAACGCTCCCCCAGTTTCCCAGCGCTGCTCCGTTCAACCATTTCCCAAATAACGATGTCGGGCTTTTGTTCCAGAATGTACTCGTATTCCATTGGTGTAAAACCCCGCCAAATATATTCCGCCCTTGAAAAAAGCGTTCCGGTAAACGGTTCCAGCGCGATAAAAAATGAATCGCGGTAAATGATTGCGCGGGGAAGGGCGGCGTCTGTGTTTTCGGTTATTATGCCGTTTATATCGTTGTGCCCGTTCAGGTTTTCGTTGATGTAGCGATAGTAGGCATCCCAGCCGGCTTGCGGACGCAGCACGGGAACGGTGCGTTTGCCGTAAGAAGCGAAACCGGACATCGGCGGAATATCGCCTTCCGTATCATAATTTATTTCCAGCATCCATTCGGGGCGTGGAAATTCAATATGTGAAAATAACTTTTGTATACGCAAAAATAGCACATCAAACGCGCATTTTGCGCCCGCCATGTTCCAGTGAGTATCGGTTTCAAAATAGAGCGGAAATGCCGCGTCCTTTTTTGAGATAATATCATCAAGCGGATATATAACGGTTTCTTTTATATTGTCCGGCAGGGCGGCGAGTATCTGTTCTGTGCGGGTAATGCCGGCAGGACGTTCAAGCGGATAGTATTCAGGATATATGTTATGTTTGTTGGGCGCTATGAGTATCAAAAACTGAATACCATTTGATTCGCACCATGTTTTGCGTTGTTCTATAGTTGATAGTATGCT
>JAIRPM010000050.1 GCA_031257075.1 Spirochaetaceae bacterium | reverse complement strand
CGCTTGGCAGGAACACATCGTTATTCGCGTTAATGACGGCAGCATCGGACATGGTGAATGTACCATTGCTAAAACACACACCATCGCCGTTGATGGTTGCCGTGTTACCGTTTATCGTGCCGCCGAACATCGTGAATGCGCCGTTGCCGTTGCCGTTTACATGCACACCGCCGCCGCTTTGGGTTGCCGTGTTACCGCTTATCGTGCCGCCGGACATCGTGAATGTGCCGCCGGCGGTAACAAACACACCGCCACCGTTGCGGAGCGACCTGTTCCCTTTCACCACCGCGCCGCCGTTCATCGTGAATGTGCCGCCGCTATTTACATACACACCGCCGCCCCTGCTATTATAATTATTATTCTGCAAAACCGCGCCCGCATTCATCGTAAACGCGCCGCCGCTGTTCACCGCTACCAGCGGGCCGCTCGCGTTAATACCGCTAACGTTCTCTGCCCCGAATGCCGGCGAGGGGAAGTCATCCGAGGTCATGCCCTCAGGCAGCGTAGCGGGCGTGCTCCCCGTCCACACCGCCCCGCCGTCCAGTATCAGTTTTCCCGTGCCGTTCCCTTCCAGCGTGAGAGAACTGCCGCTACCCACCGTGAAGAACGCGCCGGTATTGGCCGTAATGCGCTTGAGGGTACGCGTTATTCCCGTCGGTGTCAGTTTGATGTGTTTGTTCGTGCCGGCAGGCCACGCGGCCGCTATCGCCGCTATTTCCTCGTTGTCAAGGCCTATGTCCCGCAAAACGGTTATCGTATCGGGAGCGCCCTCGGTGCCGGACGCGGCATCAATAGCGGCGGAAAGCGTTGGGTAGTACACGGCCGTGCCGGCATAGTTCCGCGCCGCTGCCACGCTGCTTGTCAAAGTGTAGGTCTTCCGCGTGAAAAAGTCCGGCGCGCGCGCCGTGATTTTCAGCGCCCCGCCGGCAGCTATGTGGCCTATATCCGTTGCTTCGAGCGTAAACTCGTAAACGTAATAGTACGGATACGCCTGCGGATGAGGATACCCATAACTTCCTGGTAAAGTCCGCGATGTCCTGTCGTTGTTAATAAGCACAGTCTCATAAATACCGGCTCCGGTTGGCGCGTCCCCGGGCGCGAAAAAATCAATAACAAAGCGCAAAGAGCTCGCGCTAAAAATAGCATGCGCAGGAAATAAAAGGGTTTCACCGGTATCCGCCGTTGCCATATCCAGCACCGCATTCGTTTCACTGTCCTTGTATACCTTAATCGAAAGGACATTTGCCCGCGCGCTCGCAAAATCAGCCTCCGTTATGTTCATGTATTGGTAACTGCCTCCTCCCATACCGTTAACTGACGGCCGTATCCAACTGTTCGCCGTAGTTCCGGGCCACACCGTTACCGATTCGTGAAAAATCCCCGCCGCGACATCATCCCCATTCACATCTTTGTAAAATGTCAGCACAAGCGTATACCAGCCTGCCGGCACTTCATTTGCCTGTATTTGCGCTTCTTTTCCACCGGCGGTAATATCTACGCTGCTGCCATCGGAGACGGTAACGCTGTTGTAGTTTAGGCCGATAGATATTGCATTCCCGTCGGAATCCTTCAATGCCGCCTTCAAGCGAGTAAGCGCCGGCGTGTTCACCGTATCCCACTTCACCTGCAGGTCAATGTTTCCGCTGGTACCTTCTACCGCATCCGCGAGCGGTTCTACCTTCACGCTCACCTGCCCGGAACGCACCTGTTCCACGGTAAATTCAAGAAACGCACGAGTCTCCAGCAGTTTAGTCCCACTAGGGCGGCCGCTCTCCCATACGGCGTAGCCGGCCGCTTTCACCCGGATAGGCTTCGCCTCCCTCAAACTAAACAGTATGTCTTGCCCTCTTTGGAAATAGTTTTGTTGAAAAGGAGTATCTCTATCCGTGTCGTATAATGACAATTCCCAGCCTGCTACCGGCTCAGTCCAACTACTGCCGGGCATCACAGACCGCGCCGGCCCTGCCTGCCCGCTCTCCATAGTTATCCGCAGCGTTATCTCGCCGGCAACGCCTTCATCGCCGCCGCTGTTAGGCTGCGCGCAGCAAACCAGCGCCGCCGCTGTCAGGCTGCGCGCAGCAAACCAGCGCCGCCGCCAATAAAATACAATATCCGGCAAATCTTCTCACAACCTTAAGTATACGCCTAATTCCCATAAAAAACAAGTGTTTTGTACAATGCCGCTAGGGAAAACAGGCCGGACGGCGGCGTATTTTAGTCCGCTGTATTCTATTCCGATAATTTAAACGGAAAACTATCTTGGTCTTGACGGGGCACTGCCGGATAAACCTTTTTGCAGATAGATTCGTTTCAGTGCTTCCCTGGCGGTTATTTTTTAGTACTATGAAGCGTTTTTTTGCCGCGATACTTCTTGTGTTCTCATTTCCCTATCTTGGTTTTGCAAAAGACAAAAAAGAAAAAAAACCTTCGCCGGAAAACATTGTTATCATTGAACAAGACATAAAAGACAAAAACATAAAACGCGAACTTGACAGGCTTACCCGTGTTCCTAAACGGGAATTTTTTTTTGATTTGGGCGTAAACAGGCTGGAATATCAGGAAATACAGTTGATGATTCAAGAATGGAAATGGTTTGAAAGCACTCTGTCTACGCCGAGCATGCCGCGCGAAGAAGTGCTTGATACGCGGCTTTTGATGTATTTAATTTCGCAGGGATTTGAATATACATTGAATACAGGATATATTTTCAACCGCTTTTTAGGCGCGGGAATAAGCCTGTCCGCGCCGTTTTTCCCTTTTATTGAACGCGATAATTTTAATGTCCTGCCGCTTTTCCGCGCCGATATATTCCCTTATATGCTGCTAGGTTGTGATGTTGCGCGATGGCTTAATCTTTCGCTGGCTCTAGGGCCGCATATCGGCTATTATGATTATAAACAAATTATGGAAAATCCCAATGAATACAATCAAGGATTAAGCATTATGCGCTATAAAAACTGGGCTATCGGCGTGGAAGCTATGGCGCAGGCGCGCTTTAACATATCTAACCATTTTTATCTGGGACTGCGCGTCCAGGTTGCCTATGAGCCTTTCGCGTTAATTCCAGAGGTGGAAAAACTAGGCGCCGTCTCCAATAACCAGAGCGGCAACGAAAACGAATATCACTACTATTTTTTTGGCAGCCTTATGGTGAAATACGGCATCTATGCCGGCTGGTATATGCGTTTTAGCGAACAACTATACCGGAAACTTCCGGTTGTTCCTCAAAAAGGAAAAGCCGCGGGAGATGATTCCTTATGAAAAAAATGCTGGTTTTTGCGGCGGTATTCTGCTGCGCTTGTCAATTTGATTTGGGAAATGAAGGCGTACATGTCCCGGAAGAACTGCTGGGAACATGGGGTTTAACAACAACTGAAAAAGCAAAATATGACACGGAAATAGTCCGTATATCTCCCGCGCGTGTTGAAATATGCGGGCTCTATTTTGATATAAAAAAAGTTGAATATACCAATTTCAACCGCGGCGCGTATAGCCAAACCGGCTCGATTTATACCCGCGGGCCGGGCAAGCCGGCGCTCTTTAGCAATTACCGGATTACGTCAGACGGCAGCCTCTATCTTGACGGCGGGGAAATTCTGTCGGGGGGAGTATACTCAAAGTTAAAACTGCTAAAAAGATATGACGATTAAATGGCAGATACCACGCATTCCGGCATTATTCACCTTGACGCATATATTAAAAATATATGTACGGCAAAACCCTCAATCGTAAGCGTTATAGGCTGCGGCGGGAAATCTTCATTCGTAAACCATCTTGCAGCATCTTTTGACGCGCCGGCCGGGCAGCCTGTAATTCTTTTTGGAAGCACCGTTCATACACCGCGTATCATCAATAAACAGAGCGGGGAAACGTCCCCTTTTTGTCCCGAAACTTTTTCCGGCCTCCTTTCCCCGGAGCGCGTCGTGTTTTTGGAAGCGGACGGTTCGCGGGGGCTTCCGCTAAAAGGCTGGGCAGCGCATGAACCGGTTATTCCGTCTGAAACCACGCTGACGGTGGGCATACTTCCTGTGCGGCCGCTGGGACGGCCGGCGCATGCGGCGTTCATTCACAGGCTGCCGCTCTTTTTGGAGCAAAGCGGCGCGGAAGAAGGGAAGCCGGTACTTCCGGCCCACCTTGCCCGGCTTATTGCCTGCCCGGAAGGATTGTTCGGCAAAGCGCGCGGCTCGCTGCTGCTTTTTTTCAACCAAATCGAAGACGGCGCATCCCTAGCCGCCGCGCGGGAAATATACGCCCTTTTGCCGCTTGCTTTCCGTTCCCGCCTCCTCGGCTGCATAGCCGGAAGCATTCGGCAAAACCGCGTCTCGGTTCTTTGACAAGACGGCCTTTTACAGTACCCTCAAGACATGAGCGTTTATTGGAATGAACGGGTGCGCGGGCTTTCGCCCTATACCCCCGGTGAACAGCCGAAGGGCATAAGCCGGCTTGTCAAATTGAACACCAATGAAAATCCCTACCCCCCTCCCCCCGAAGTGCTGGAAGCGATAACCCAAGCGGCGCGGCGGCTGCGCCTGTACCCCGACCCCTCTTCCGCCATGTTGAGGGAGGCCGCCGCGGAACATCTAGGGCTTGAACCGGAAAACATTTTTGCGGGAAACGGCTCTGACGAGGTGCTGGCCTTTTGCTTTGCGGCGTTTTTCCCTTCACGCGGGGACGCCGGCGGGCTGCCGGTGCTTTTTCCCGATATTACCTACAGTTTCTATCCGGTTTACGCGGCGCTTTGGAATGTGGAAACAAAAACCATACCTCTGCGTGAAGATTTTTCACTCAACACTGAAGATTATGGCATTCCCAATGCGGGGGTGCTTTTCCCAAATCCCAACGCGCCTACCGGCATAGCCCTTTCAACGGATGCCATGCGCCGCATTCTTGAATATCAGTATGCGCATCAACGCGTACTGATTATTGACGAGGCCTATGCCGCGTTTGGGGCGGAATCAATGGCAAAATATGTCCGTGATTTTGACAATATGCTTGTTGTGCAAACATGTTCCAAAGCCGCTTCGCTGGCCGGGCTTCGTGTCGGCTATGCCGCCGGCGGGCGGGCGCTCATTGAAGCGCTGGAACGTGTCCGCGATTCGTTTAATTCCTACCCGGTTGACACGCTTGCCGCGGCGGGCGCGGAGGCGGCTTTGCGTAATTGGCCGTACTACGAAAAGATAAACGCGGCGGTCATTGCCGCGCGCGAAGAAGTAAGCCGCCATCTGCGCGGCAGAGGCTGGCTGGTACTGCCGTCCAGCGCTAATTTTATTTTTGCAAGCCCCGCCTCCGTTCAAAACGGAAGCGCCGAAAACGCGGCCGGTGTTTTTCAGGCGCTGCGCGAACAGGGTATCGTTGTCCGTTATTTTTCAGGGCCGCGTGTAAAGAAATTCTTGCGCATAAGCATAGGTTCCGCCGAAGATATGCATTTTTTCTTACAGACTGTTGACAGTTTGAATTTATAGAGGAGTATTAGTATGACAAAACGGGAATTGGTATTGCGGGCGCTGCGCGGCGAACGTGTAGAACGGGTGCCTATCGGCTTTTGGTTTCACTTTGTTGATAACGAAGCCGCGGCTGACGGCTTAAAAGACGATTCGTTTTTGCGGGCAAATTTTGAAGGACACCGCAAATTTTATACGGATTTCAAGCCGGATTTGGTAAAGATTATGAGCGACGGCTTTTTTGTCTATCCCAATGAACTGTTTGCGGCGGCAAAAACCCCGGCGGATTTACGCGCGGTAAAACCGCTCGGGAAAAATCATCGCTGGATAGAAAAACAGATTGAGCATGTAAGCCGCATAACGGCGCTGTTTAACGGCGAAATTGTCAGTTTTTACAATGTATTCGCGGCGGCAACCTTGTTTAAATTCCTGCGCTGGGAAAGCGGTACAGGCGATGCCGCCCTTGCCCGGCTTATCAAAGAAGACGCGCAGGCGGTGCGGAGCGCTCTTGACGCCGTTGCCGAAGATTTGGCCGTTCTTGCCGGGCGCGTTACTGCGGAAAGCGGCGTAGACGGCATCTACTTCAGTACGCAGGATGTAGGCGGGCTTACGCCGGAACAAAACAACGCGGTAGTGCGCCCTTCGGACGAGAGCGTTTTGCGGGCGGGCGGCGGCTGCTCTATCCTGCATATCTGCGGTTATGAAGGCCACCATAACGGCCTGTCCCGTTATGCGGACTATCCGGCGCAGATTCTGAACTGGGCGGTCTCTGTGGAAGGCATCCCGCTGGGTGCCGGTAAAACAACCATCTTCGGCGGCAGGCCTGTCATCGGCGGGTTTGCCAATACTAAAAACGGCATACTCTACCGGGGCACCCGTGAAGAAGTAGAAGCCGAAACCGCCCGTATTCTTGCCGAATCCGGACATACCGGCATAATTTTGGGCGCCGATTGCACTATCCCCAAAGACATAAACCTTGAACGGCTTGAATGGGTGCGAAAGGCAGGGCAAATTGCGTAGCAATTTGCCCTGCCTTTCGCTTGGGATTTTGGGGCAATTTGCTACGCAAATTGCCTTGGGTTTTGCCTTCGGCAAAACCCCGCCTTCTCTCCGCCGTGGCATTGGGGCAATTTGCGTTGCAAATTGCCTTAGGGTTTTGCCTTCGGCAAAACCCCTCCTCGCCCCCTCCCTGCTTCTTTTTACAGTTAAGCATTGGGGCGATTGGGCAAATTGCGTAGCAAATTGCCCAATCGCCCCAAATGCCATAGGGTTTTGCCGAAGGCAAAACCCTATGGCACAATGGCCTTGTAAATTTCGCCGTAGGGGCCTTTTTCGCCTTTGTTGTTTTCCCAGCAGGGGCAGATGTAGAGCGCTTTGCCCCGGTCGGCCTCGTCGAATGTGAAGGTGTAGGGGCTTGCCGTATCGAAGGCGGATTTGGACAGGTCTTCTACCGAGGACGGCGGCGTGTCCAGCAGCGCCCAGCGCAATTCCACCCCATGAACATGGGCGGGTTTACCCCGGCGGTCGCTTCCGTTATCTCTGGAATGGACGATGATTTGCCGGATAACCGAAGAGTCAAGTTCCAGTTCGGGGATGGTCGTTGGGACGGGCGCCGGAGTGCGGGTGCCGTCATGCAGCGGCAGCCCCATGTTTTCCTTGTCGGAATCCGTTACGGCGGGATTGTAGGCCAGAAATGCCTTGACAAAGGCGCGGATGTCCGCCTTGAGCGCGTCCCGCGCTTCGTTCTTGTTCAGAACGTCCACTTTGCCCCGATTGGGGTTCTGCGCCACCTCAAACGCCGTTTCGTAAGCGGTCAATTCAAGCTGAACCGGTGTAAACGCCGTTGCGGGAATGTTAAACGCCTGTAATTTGGGCTGAATGTAGGCGGTAAGGTTCTTCGCCCACTCCAAAAAGCCCGAATCCGACTGCGGAATGTAGTCATTTGCCATGATTTTCGCTCCTTTTCAATAAATGTACACCATTTTACCACGGTTATAGATTTCCCGCAAGCCTAAGGCCGTGACCTTCAGACTTGCGGCCGTGGCCGTAAGGCCTAAGGCCGTGGCCGTAAGGTTTACAGGAATGGCTGTAAGGCTTGCAGGAATGGCTGTAAGGTTTACAGGAATGGCCGTAAGGTTTACAGGAATGGCTGCAAGGCTTGCAGGAATGGCCGTAAAGTTTGCAGGAACGGCTGTAAGGCTTGCGGCCGTGGCCGTAAGGCCTAAGGCCGTGGCCGGCAGGTTTGCGGGGAGGCGGGAGGGGGCGGCCTAGGGTCCGCGTAACAGGGCAATTTGCCGGAGAACTTCTGCCGGCGCGGGGCCGCCTGTAACCTGCCGCGCCGCGACACAGGCTTCGGGGCTTAACGCCGCGAAAATATCGCCGTCAAATAACGGTGAATGGGCGCGAAGCCGCGCAAGAGGCAGCGCCGCGATACCGGAAAGCCCGCCGTCAATACATTCACGGACTAGGGCGGCGCTTGTTTCATGCGCATTGCGGAACGGCATCCCTTTGCGCACCAGATATTCGGCGCAGTCGGTCGCTTCCAGAAAGCCCCCCATGCATGCCGCGCGCATCCTTTCGGTGTCAAAACAGGCGCTTCGTACCATACCGGCAAACATACGCAGGCAGTTTTCCACAGTGTCAAAACTGTCAAAGAGCGCCTCTTTGTCTTCCTGCAAATCTTTGTTGTAGGCATAGGGCAGCCCTTTTACCAGCGTTACCAGCGTTACCAGATTGCCGGCGGCGCGCCCGCTCTTGCCCCGTATAAGTTCGGCAAAATCAGGATTTTTCTTTTGCGGCATGATAGACGAACCCGTACTCCATTCTTCCGCAAGATTGATAAATTTAAATTCTTCAGAAGCCCAAAGTACAATATCTTCACAAAAACGGGAAAGATTCGTCTGCGCTATCGCGCAGATGGCGGCAAGTTCCAGCGCGAAATCACGGGCGGCAACACTGTCCATAGCGTTCAATGTGGGGCGCGGAAAAGCAAGCGCCGCCGCCGTTGCTTCGCGGTCAAGGGGAAGCCCGCTGCCGGCAAGCGCCCCCGCGCCGAGCGGGCATTCGTCCAAACGCCGCAGCGCGTCCGCAAAGCGCCCGGCATCCCGTTTGAGCGCGCATGCCCATGCCGTAAGGTGATAGCCCAATGTTACCGGTTGGGCGCGCTGCAAGTGCGTGTAGCCGGGCATAATGCTGCCGGCATGGCGCTCGGCGGTATCCAGAAGGGCATTCAGCGCCTCGTTTAACGCGCCTTCGATGGCGCGTACCGCTTCTTTGCAGTATAAGCGGAAGTCAACCGCTACTTGGTCATTGCGGCTGCGCCCCGCATGAACCATACGCCCCGCGCCGCCAAGCCGCTCCGTCAGTACATTTTCGATAAACGAATGGATGTCTTCGGCATCGCCGTCAATGATAAGGCTCCCGTCCAGTATCGCGGCGGCAATACGCTCCAGTTCCGCGTCCAAAAGCCCCGCCGTTTCCGCCGGAATAATCCCTTGTTTGCCCAGCATAGCGGCATGAGCGCGGCTGCCGGCAATATCCTGCAAAACCATACGCTTGTCTATGTCTATGGAAGATTGAAACGCAAAAGCTTCTTTTTCCGGCTTTTTCCCCAGCCGGCCTGCCCACAAAACAGCGGAAGTCATAGCCTCACTATACAACAACGGAGGGATTTTTCCAAGTTGACCGGCGGCGGCGGACAGGCGGCGGCAGTCAGTTCGCAAACCGCCGGCGGCCTATCCCGATAAAGTAGGTCTCTACCGAATTGGCGCGGCAGGCCTGAGGCTTAAAACTTTTTACACGGTCAAAGACACCGCGCATTTTTTCAAGCACCGCGCCGCTCCCCGCCCCCTGAAAAATTTTCACGGCCATACCGCCGCCTTCTTCCAAGCAGATTTGCGCATAGCGCAGCGCCGTTTCAGCCAATTCCTGCGAGCGCAGGCTGTCGAGCGTACGGCTGCCGCTGGTGGCCGGAGCCGCATCGCTTACAACAAGCCGGTAAGGGCCGCGCCCGCTTATACGTGCTTCGATATCCGGCGCGCAAAAATCACCCTGTATAAAAGCAAAGTCCGGGCAGGCCGTATCGCCGCGCCCGGCGGCGGCCTCGAAAGCCGCGTTTCCGTCCAGCGGATTCAAATCACAGGCCGTTACACGCGCCTTGAAATTCCGCAGCAGGAACAAACTCCAACTCCCGGGCGCCGCGCCCAAGTCAAGGACAGGCATGCCGGGCCTTTTTGCGGAAAATAACGCCGGGAATTTGCGGGCGATTTCCTCTAATTTGTATACGGAACGGGCCGGATAGCCTTCCTTACGCGCCTTTCGCGCCCAAAAATCAGGGGCTTCATACCGATTCATACCCTATTCCTAATACAAGCCCGCCAAAGTATCAAGCGCGCGCGGCGGAAACGGCGGGGTAGTTGACTATTTGGTTTTTCTTTGGCAGAATAAACAGCCATGGCATCGTTTATAGGCATTAAACTGGCTAATGGGGAATTCTACCCCATACTCGCTGAAAAAGCAGCGCAAAAAAAACGCTTGGTGTTGACGACCGTAACAGATAATCAAACCGGAGTCCAAATCGACCTCTACCGTGCCTCGACCAAATCAATGAAAAACGCCGGCTATCTGGGCTCTCTCGTTGTGGAAAATCTGCAGCCCCAGAAAAAGGGCAGCCCTTCTATCGAAATGATACTTGACTATGCGGACGATGGCGAATTGCGGGTTGTCGCGGCGGATTTGGAAAAGACGGCCGACGAAGAGAAACACCTGTTGACCGTTTCCCTCAAATCATTAACAGAATCATCCGGCCGGTATGAAATAGACGATGCGGCCTTTATAGAAGAACATTTGATGGCAGACGCGGCAGACGCGGCAGCCCATCACGCAGAACAATCTTTCCCGGCGGATGCCGCCGGCTTTATAGCCGCCGATATCGACGGCCATAAAAGCAAAGGTTTTCATGCCGGTATACTCATTATTATCTTGCTGGCGCTGCTCGCGGCCGGCGGGGCGGTATGGTTTTTCCTGCTGGGCGGGAAATCGTTTTTTATGCAAACGCCGGTTGAAACGGCCGCCGCCAACGAAGAGCCCCTTGTCATACAAGCGCCGGATACGGAACCGCCGCCTGCGCAGGAATCAGCGCCGGTAGAACCGGCGGCGCCGGTAGAACCGGCCCTAGAGGAAGAACCGGCAGCGGTGCCGGAAGAACCGGAAACAGTCGCGGCGCAGGAAGAACCGGCAGCAGCGCAGGCAGAACCGGCCCTAGAGGAAGAACCGGAAACAGTCGCGGCGCAGGAAGAACCGGCCGCAGCGCAGGAAAGCCCGCCCCCCGAACCGGTAAAACAACCCGCGGCGGCGCGCCAACGGCTTACCCCGCCTGTGAACCGCTACAATGTGCCTTCCCCTATACCGCCGGAAGGCGTCTGGTACACAATCCGCTGGGGGGATACCTTGTGGGCAATTTCCGAAGCTTTTTACCGCAATCCATGGGATTACCGTTTTCTTGCCCGGCACAACGGCATACGCAATCCTTCTTTGATTATATCCGGCAATGAAATCAATATCCCGCCCCGTTAAAAAACCGCCGAAAACCGGCGGGGAAACCGCCTTATGTGCAAATACGCCTGCCGCCGACAGCCGTCTATTCCGCTGGCGGCTCTTCCCGCTTGTACTGCTTTTATTTGCGTCATGCGGAGGCCAGGTTCTGGGCGTTCCCTTCAACGAAGCGGAAAAAAGGCTCTATGCGGGGGATATCGAATTTGTCTTGAAAGCGCGCCCCCAAAAAATAAAGGAATTGGCAAAATTAGACACGGCGGCGCCTTTTTATGCGGGCCTTCTTGCCGAAGACTATTACAAAAATCTACCGGCGGACGAACCGCCGCCAAAAGGCGCGGACGAAAAAACCGCGCTGCTTTTTGCCGGCGCTCTGAACAGCCCTTTTGCCCGCGCTTGTGCGGCCAATAAACTTATTTCCCGGGAACCGGATTTTTATTATGAAGATTCAAAAAAGAAAAAGCCGGCCAGTCTTGCGTCCGCCACACCGGGCAGTGATTGGGCCGAACCTTTTGAACTGTTACGCATAGCCGAGTCCGAACAGGCCGTAACCGAAAGCCAAACCGCCAATTCGCTAAGCGATTATTTTTTTACCCGCAAATTCGAGCGCCGCGCCGAATTGGCCGTTGCCGAATGGCTTTTTGAATATATGAAAAACATGAACCGGCCGGTTTTGAGCGCGTTTGAGATGGACGCGGCGGCAGGGCGGCTTGGCGTAGCAAAACGCGATTACGGGCCGGCCTACAGGCATTTCAAAGCCTGTGTGGAAAACGCGCGCATTCATACCGGCGAAACCGGCGAAGAATTGAGGGCGCTTTTTTCGTTTTTTCTCCGGTATCCCGAAGCGCTAAACGATTTTGGCAAAGCGCTCCAATACGGCGGCCCGCTTTCCGCAGGGCAAAAAATGTTTGCCGAATGGGATGCGCGTTTCAAGGTATGGGCGGCCGGCGCCGAGAATGCCGGAGACGCAAAAGCGGCGGCATTTGTGCGCTATCTTTTTAATTATTACCAAGGGCGTTTTTTCCGCGCAAGCCGCGCTTATGAATCTTCGGCGGCAGCCTTCGCCGCCGCGCTGGAATTGGCGCCGGATAATGGGCAGAAGGATGCCTGCATCTGGTATATTATTGACATTTACTACGCGCAAAAACCGGAAGACGCGCTTCCCTATATAAAAAAATACGCGCCGCGCTGGAATGATGCGTCATATTTTGATGATATATTTGACAAATTAGTATACTATTGCGTTTCAAAAAAGAAATGGCAGAATTTAATTGATATATATCCCGCCGTCGCCTCGAATGCTTCGGAAAAAACTCATGCAAAATACGCATACATTATTGCGCGGGCATTGGAAGAAGGATATGTAAAAACAAAAGCGGAAGGCATAACGGCACGGAGTTTATTGAACGCCGCTTACCGGCAGGAATCCGATTACTATTACCGGGCGATGGCGGCTAAACGCCTTTCCAAAAACCCCGCCATTACCAAACTTGCGGATGCTGCCGAGATGCCTGTACATGAGGCTGAACTGTCCCCCAAAATGCGGTTTTTGCTTGATTTTTTCCGTTTTGGCTGCGCGCGTTTTGCCGGTGTCTATATCAATGAAGCGTATGATTCGCTTTCGATACCGGAACTAAGGCTGCTGGCGCGGAAATTTACCGAGGCCGGGCGTTACGGCGATGCGATACGGCTTGTAGTAAAGTACAGCAAACGGCCGGGGTTCGAAGTTTCACGCGCTGATTTGGAACTCTCGTATCCGCGCGCTTTTAGTGACCTTGTTGAACGTTATGCGAAAAAAGCAAATATACAAGAACATTATTTATACGCGCTTATGCGTACTGAAAGTATATTTATTCCCGACATTGTTTCCCGCGCCGGCGCGCTTGGCCTAACTCAGCTTATGCCCGACACGGGACGGCACATGGCGGAAATCCTTGCCGGCAACGGCGGCCCCAATTATTTTCAAGATGACACTATCAATCTCCTCGACCCCGAATTGAATATACATTTGGGAGCGTTATACTTCAAAGATATGGAAATGCGGATGGGCAGCATGCAGACGGCGCTCATGGCGTACAACGGCGGCATAGGCAGAGTGCGCCGCTGGAAACGGAACAATAAAAATATGCCGGATGACCTTTTTGCGGAAGCGGCTGAAATTAACGAAACCCGCGAATACAGCAAAAAAGTCATAGGCGATGCGGCAGTGTATCAATTTTTGTACTGGTAAATTTTTGACAAAAACAGTGAGGGCTTATTAACACAAAACAACCGCGCGGAGAATTGCTTGTACTAACAGGGTCGCCTCGAAAAAATGGAATTACACGGCGTATGGCGGAACTCTTTATTCAAGCGTGGCATAGGCATCATCCCGGCGCGCCTGTGCATGTTTTTTCCGCTTATGAAATAAACGCGCAGCCATGCAGCCACTGCGGGCACTGCAAAACAGAAAACGCCTGTATTTACCATGATTTGGACGCGCTCGACGCGGCGCTGCGCAGCGCGGATGTTCTTGTAATAGCCGCGCCGGTGTATGTATTGGGATTCCCCGCCCCCTTCAAATCGATTTTGGACCGTATGCAGCGCTATTTTGAAGAAAAATTTACCTTGAAAAATCCGGCCCCTATTCCCAAGCGCAAAGAAGCCGTTTTTCTGACCGCATACGGCGCGGATTCAGAGGATGGCGTAACGTTTATGCGGGAACAACTGCGTATCTCCTTCCGGCTTATGAACGCCCGTCTTGCCGCGCTTGTCGCGGTGCCAAATACCGACACAATCCCGCCGGACTTTGAACGCTTACGGCGCGATTTTGAAGAATTAGCGCATAATTTGCTTGCGGGAGAACCAAAATGAAAGCGTATTTGGATGCTGATGAAATTTGCGCGGCGCTTGAAGATGGCGGCGAAATTGCGGCGCGCATCCCGCATTATGAAAGCCGGCAGGAACAATTCAATCTTACGCGCCTTATTATACGCGGCTTTAACGAAGAAGCCATTGTCGCGGCAGAAGCGGGAACCGGCATCGGCAAATCATTTGCCTACCTGCTTCCCGCCATCCGCTGCGCGCAAACCGCAAAAAACCGCATCGTTATTTCAACCGCGACTATCAATTTGCAGCATCAGTTGTTTGAAAAAGACATTCCTTTTTTGCTTGATGTTTATAGCGGAACCGAGGAGGAAGACGGGACCGCGGACGAAAAAATAAAAGCCGTACTAGTCAAAGGCAGAGGTAATTTCCTATGCCTGCGCCGGCTGCGCTTTACCGCCGATGAAATAGCCGCGCAAAAAGAATTGTTTAGCGATGCCGACAGGGATATTTTTGACGATATTTTTCACTGGGCAGAGCAAACTAAAACCGGCGAAAAGAGTTCGCTGCCATTTTTACCGCCGGCAAGGCTCTGGGCACAAATTGCTTCGGACAGCGATTCCTGTATGAACGCCCGCTGTCTCTATTTTGCAAATTGTTTTTATATGAAAAACCGGCGTGAGGCAGAGAATGCGTCAATTCTTGTTGTAAATCACCATGTGCTTTTTGCCGACCTTGCCGTCCGCTATGATTGCGCCGGTTATGACGGTACCGCTGTCCTGCCCTCTTACCGGTATGTCATTTTGGATGAAGCGCACCGGATTGAAGAAGCGGCTACTTCGTTTTTTTCCAACAGTATGAACAAAAACGGATTGAGCCGGCTGATAAGCCGTTTGTACCGGCGAAAAGGCGCTCAGGAAAGCGGCCTCCTTGTTAAATTGCGTTCCGCGGCACCTCCAGCCGGTTCGGCTTCATTTACTGAATCTGCCCTCTGCAATAAAGTTCTCGATGACCTTGACGAACTCGATAACGCCGCCCTTGTCCTTTGCGGCGCCGAATCGGTATTCCGGTTTGTTGCCGGACGCGAAGGATTGATTCAAAGCCGGCTTGTGCCGCCGCTGAACAACCTCCGCTCCCGCATCCTTGAATTGTGCGCCGCGCTCAACACGATAATGAAAAATTATAGTAACACAAAAGAAAATGCGGACGATGAAGAAACGCCGCCGGTATCCGCGCAGATAGACAGCACCGTGTGGGAGGCGCGTTCCTGTCTCCGCAGTTTACAAAATGCCGCAAGCCTATGCGAAGATTTCCTCCGTTACCGGGAAAAGCCTGACCGGGTTCTCTGGATAGAGCGGCGCGGCAGCACGGGAAACCGGAATGATTACGCTATGTGGACTTCGGCGCCGCTCAAACTGGATACGGTGTTGGCGGAAGCTCTTTTTACGCCGTTTAAGTCTGTCATCGCGGTATCCGCCACCCTTAGTGTTGCCGGAGATTTTGCCTACTGGGGCGGGCGCGTAGGACTGAATTCCGCCAGCAAGCCCTTTCTAACCGGTGTTTTCCCCTCACCTTTTCCCTATGATAAAGCGGTCTTGCTTGCCATTCCCCATGACGCGCCGCCGCCCAATTGCGCCGGCATGGCATATCAAGATTTTATTGGCATGGCCATCTACCGGCTTTGCCATATAGCAGGCGGCGGCGCGCTCGTGCTGTTTACTTCATACGAAAGCCTGCGTATAGCGTATGCATACTGCGAAAACCGGCTGGAAGAAGCAAACATACCTGTATTTAAGCAAGGAGATGACGACCGCGCCCGTCTTTTACGGCACTTTTTGGAAAATAAAGAAAGCGTCCTGTTTGCGACTGATTCGTTTTGGGAAGGAATTGACGCGCCGGGCGACACGCTTAGACTGGTGATTATCTGCCGTTTACCGTTTATCAGTCCCAGCGACCCGGTGCTGGAAGCGCGCTGCGAAGATTTGGAACGGGAGGGGCAAAACTCGTTTATGTGCCTCTCTGTACCGGAAGCGGTAATTAAATTCCGGCAGGGTTTTGGCAGACTAATGCGCCGTTCCACAGACCGCGGCGTAGTTGCCGTTCTTGACAGCCGCATCATCCAGAAATTTTATGGAAAACTGTTTTTTGATTCCCTGCCCCCAACCAAACGCAGTATTGCGCCTTTTCCCGAACTTGAACGCTCTGTGGAATCATTTTTGAACAGTTAGGACGACGCTGATTAACTCGATGCTTATCAGTACTTCCTTAGGGTGGAAAACCCACAGGTCAAAAGCATTTTGTTTTTCTTGACTATTCTTTTTCCATGTGGTATATTAGGGGCATGCGCTATGAAGTGGGTGCTTTTTTTGCGGGAGCGCGGCCTGTTCCGGCCTGTGCTTGTCCGGCGGCGGCCGTTTTCGGCTATGCCCCGGCGGTGAACGCGGCGTTTGTTGTCGGCGGCAGTCCCGCGCCGTTTGCCGCCGCGAACGCGCGTTTCAATCACAGCGCGGCATGCTCCGCCCTCATTCAAGACAACAGCATAAAACAACAATCTATTAGTTACCCCCCCCCCC
>JAIRPM010000127.1 GCA_031257075.1 Spirochaetaceae bacterium | reverse complement strand
GGCATCTGCCGGAATTTAAGTCTCTCTCGCATACAATCAGAAATCGGGCTGCCGGAACGCGCTTTTGGACACATTCTTTGCCCCGCCTTGATTCGCAAGGTACAATACTGTTGGCGCTTTCGCGCCTGTCGATTTCCACACCCCGGCAAGATTGCTCTCGGCAGAGATGGATATGAGTATTCTGTATTATTTTCCCGGAAATAGCAAGAGGCTGTGCGTTCTTGCATCCGTTCGGCGGCGCTGTCAGTGTGCTGTCAGTGTGCCGGCGGCACCGCCGGCGCCGGTGTTTTTACAAGAGTCCGTGTATCGCCTTCGCGCCGCGTCAAACCCTGTGAATCAAGAAAATCGAGCATGGAGAGGGCGAGTTTTCTGTTCACGCCGATGGCGTCCCGTAATGAGCCTACGGTGATTTCGGTTTCCATCGAAGAAAGCGCGGCAAGAAGTTTGTCCCGTGTCCGGGCAGGAAGCAAAAATCCTTCGCCAATAAGCCACAGTTCGTCATGCTCACGAAGGTACGCCGCCGCCCTTTTTATATCGACAGCGGGGAGTTTCAGTTTTTCTTCGAGTTCCGCCTGTTTTAAAAGAGTAAAGCCTGCCGCAGCCGTTTCGTCCCTGACACGCTCCAAAAGAGAAGTTACTTTGCTGTCCAGTGACGGCTGGAAACCGGCAAGCCGGTAACAGGTTCTTCCCTGGGGGCCGGCTGTGTTGACCGGCTCGATGGCATTCTTATAGGCCAAAAGCGCAAGAAGCCCCTTGCAATCCGCGCCGGAAAGCCGCGTCTCGCCGGTAATGGATTCCAGCGAAGCGCTCAGTTTTTCCGCGTCCAGTCCGGCTAGTTCAGGGTATTGCCCATGAAACTTTTCGAGTGTCCGCCGGGTAAGAGTCCGCGCGGCCTCGAATGTCTCTTTCGCGATAAAATTCCGTGTTTTGCCAAATTCCAAAAGCCCGTACTCATCTGGAGCGCCGGATAGCCGGGCTGCTATTTCATCAAACGCGCTCTTTTCCATCTGGGAAAGGGCGAACAGCGCCGGCGCGGAGAGTATGCCCCTATCGCGGACAAGCGCCGCGAGAAAACGCTCCGGGCTAAACCGCGCTTCAAGATCTTCGGTCAACGCGGCTTTCGCGGCGCGGTCGGCTTTCCCCCGCGCGAGATTCGCGTTGGGCAGCATAATCCGGCCGCCGCCTATCGTTATAAGCGGGCTGTACAGCCGTATTACAAAGCGCTGTCCGGCGGCGGCGGCTATTTTGGATTCAGGAAAAATCTGAACCGGCCCGCCCGACCCGGGAAGGTAGCCTTTTTCCCGTTCTCCCGCGCCCAGTTTGAGCAGCGATATTCGCGCGACTACATCCGCCGTGCCAACATGGAGTCGTACCCTCTGCCAGTGCGTTATGGCGGCGGGCGCGGAAGGCAGCACTTCAAGGTGGGCGCTTACGCAGTCTGTGGCGATAAACGCGCCTTTGGCGCAGACCGCGTTTCCCCGTTCCAGCGCTCCGGCGGGCGCCGCGGAAAGATTGATTGCTGCCCGCTGCCCGGCCTCCACGGAATTCACTTTTGCCCCATGGGTCTGAAGGGAACGCGCCTTTCCCGGGGTGCCGGCGGGCAGTATTTCAACATCGTCCCCTTCACGGAGACTGCCCTGGTACGCGGTTCCTGTTACCACGCTTCCAAACCCTTTTTTATTGAAAACACGGTCAACCGGCAGGAAGAACGCGCCCGTTCCCTTCCTTGGCGGGACGGCGGCAAGTATTTTCGCGATTTCTTCCCCAATCCGCGTAACGCCTTCGCCGGTTACCGATGAAACAGGAATGATTGCCGCGCCGTCGAGACAAGAACCGCGCGTTAATTCGGCGGCCTCTTCCATGGCAAGTTCCAGCGTTTCGGCATCCGCTAAATCTTTTTTTGTAAGCGCGACAAGCCCGCTGCGGACGCCAAGCAGGGTGAGAATATCAAGATGTTCGCGGGTTTGAGGCATAACCCCTTCAGTCGCCGCGATAACGAGCATCGCCGCGTCCATGCCGGAAGCGCCCGCCGCCATTTGCCGGACAAAACGCTCGTGCCCCGGCACATCAATAATGCTTACCGTTCGGCCGTCCGGCAGACGCAGCGGGGCAAATCCTAATTCTATCGTTATACCTCTGCGTTTTTCTTCGTCAAGGCGGTCGCAGTCTACACCCGTTAGAGCCTTAACCAGCGCTGTTTTGCCATGGTCGATATGCCCGGCCGTCCCCAATATAAAAGGATATTCCATTACCTTCCGCCGCCGTTCATTTTCATCTCTCAGGCTGACTTTGTCTACCCTGAACCTGCCCGTAAATTTTGTTGGCGCGGGATCCCCCCTTGACACATTTTTCCTTGTCGTGTTATCCTACATTCATAATGAAAAGTTGGGGACAGTTTGCGCCCGCATACCACACAAAGATTTTACTAAAGTTTTCGCGGCAATCTGCCGACTCTCTCTCTCTCTCTCTCTCTCTCTCTCTCTAGTTGTATACATAGTATTGAATTCGCTTTTCTGCTTTGGCAGAGCGATTCACAGGCGAGGTCTGCCCATATCGGTTGCCAGTTGTTGGTTTCCGGTTTCCGGTCTTTTGTCCGGTATTGCAGTACTAACGCAGTTATCAATATTAAAACTCATATTACATACCGAATTTACCGGCAATCAGAAACCGGCAACCGGCAACTGCTCCGGCAATCGAATATCATATCGAACGACGTTATCTGCGGTAGGCAAAAGATACCGGACAGAAAAACTGTCCCCTATCCTCTATCGCCTATCCCTATCCCCTCAAAACATACACCGCTTTCACGAGCGAACCCATACATCAAACAAAAAGGAGTACAAAACAAATAACAACAATGAACAAAATTACAAAAATGCTGTGCAAACCAGAGGCGAAATTATATCCGGTGAGCGGGGATGGCCGGATATTTCTAAAAAATAGCGGAAAAAAGAAGGAGGCATCGCTATGCCGCCGCGTTGCCGCGCTTGCGCTGTGCGTTGCCGCAAACCCCGGCGCTTTTGCGCAAATGCCCGCGCTTGCTTCGCCGGAAGCGCAAACCGGCATAGGAAAGAGGAGTATTTGGGATACGCTTCGCGCCCACAGGGTATACTGGGGGGCGGCGGCAGGGCTTGTTTTTAACAATCAATTTACCTTTGAGGACATTGCGGAAAAGGCGGGAGACACGGTTACCGTCCGTGAAATCGCTCTGAAAGACAGCGAAAAAAACAAGGACAAGCCTTTCGCGTTCCCGCTTTCTTTTGAAGCCAGTTTGTATGCGGGTTATCCGCTTCCGGTTCTTCAGAACAGCGCGGTAGAACTTCACGCGGGAGTTACGCTCGGCGGCACAAAGGCCGAAACTGATTTTTACACAAAACAAACCTACAAGGACGGCGCGGGCACGGTAAAAGCTTACGACTATTTTTTAGCGGATAACGGCGCTTTCAATCTGGACGCGGATTTTATCTACAACTTCGCGCCGCTCTTTAAGTGGCCTTCCCGCGTTATATTTTGCGCCGGAGCCGGCGCGGGGTACGCGTTCAAATTCAGCCCCTATCTTGTTGAGTACGCGGAAGCGGCGGATGATTGGCCTGACAGCGGCAATTCGCTCACGCGTCCCAAATACGGAACACGAGGCGTCTTCGGCGCGCCGCCCGGGTTTTATGTTAAGGCCGCCGCCCGCGGCGGTTTTGATTACGGCCGCTGGCATCTCTATATAGAACCGGCGCTGCGATTTTTCCCGTTCTATTTGGCCGGCGGCAGCGGGAATGTTACCGGAGATGCCCCCAGCGCGTATGGAGATAACCAATATATGCGTCCCGTTTCGATTTTTAGCGCCAACAGCCTCAAATTCACTTTGAGCGCGGGGTTTTCCGCGGCTGTGGGAGGTGAAAAATGAGACGGGCGCGATTTTTACCCCTGGTGTTGGCGCTTCTTCTGGCGCTTTCGGTTGATATATGCCTTTATGCCCAAAGTACCGGCCGGCGCGACACGATAAAAAATACCATATACGCTCAGGCTAACGCCAATCCCGGCGATGTGGTAAACGGCCGTTTTATATGGCAGGCGGACATCGACTGGGCGCGGCGGAGGCTGGGGCTTACCGGCGAGCCTGTCAGGCCGCCGCCGGAATCGGCCGTGTCGGCGGCCGCCGCCGAGGCCGCGGATGCCGGGCCCGGCGAAGAACCGGCGCCGGCCGTGTCGCTTGCCGCCTCTGCTGACGCGGATGCTGCGGAGGAACATGAATCTAAGCCGAAAAAGTCTAAGCGTCCCCGCAAGCCGCTCCATTACAAGTACTTTGAGGTTGGCTTTGACGCGGAGGCGGGCTTTTCCAATAGTTACCTTGTCGCCGCCGACTTATTCAAAAAGACTATAGAAATAGATCTCAATTCTTTTGCCGAGAACAACTCCGGGTTTTCGTTGTACGCCGGCGCGCTGGTTAAACCGTTTTTCAATGTTTACATTAACAACAATTGGGGTTTTGGCATCCGGGGCGGCGTGGATTTCGATATTAACGGCAACGTGCCGCAGTCGTTCATGGAACTTATATCGCGGGGCAACCGCTTACATCACCGCGTTGACGGCGATGTAAGTGTTTCCGGCGGCGTGTTCGCCAGCGGCGAACTCACTGTTTGGGGAAAGATAAAAGGCATAAAAGGCGGCATTAGCCCGGCATTCTACATTCCCGTGGCGTACATCCCCAAAAGCATGATTACGTACGAAATTGACAGCCATACCGGAATTGCCGTCAGCGCCGAAGCGTACGCAAACGTGTACACCCCGATTTCCATCGAGAACGGGATGAACGAACTGAACGAACTGAACATGGATACCATCAACAGCATCATAGCGCAGGGCGGCGTTGATATTTCACTCTTTGCCGAGTACCCGTTCCTTAAAAACCTAGACGCGGGTATTCAACTGACGCGCATACCGCTCGCGCCGGCGCGTCTAACGAACAGAATGTTGGTAGACGATGTCGTCATCACGGTAGACGGTAAAAATCTGATTGATGTTATCGACCAGGATATAGATGTTACGTTTAACCCCAAATACGAAACAGGCTCGTATCCGGTTCTAAGGCCGTTCCGCTTTGACCTGTACGCGGTATGGCGGCCGTTCACCTCAAGTATAATCAGCCTGCGCCCTCATCTGGGACTTTCGTTTATTACGGCGGACAAAGTCCCGCATATAAACGGCGGGCTTCGGGGTGAAGTCAATTTGGCGCGTATTCTTATGCTCCGCCTTGCGCTGGGGCATGATGAAACGGTGTGGAAACACAGTTTAAACCTTGAATTGAACCTGCGGATTCTGGATTTCTATGCGGAAGCGCGGTTTATATCGCAGGATTTTATTAACAGTTTCCGGGGCGGCGGACTTGGCGCCGCGGCCGGAATAAAAATCGGTTTTTAGGAGTATTAGTATGAAAAAGATTCATCACAACGGCGTTATTTTTTTAGGCGCGATATATGCCGCGTTCGTAAGCGCGGCGGTATTTACAACCGCCGTTTCTTGTTCGCTTGAATGGCCGGAAGAGGTAAAAATTAAGGGAAATCCGGGAGTGTACGCTCCCGCCGGAAACCCCTTTGAAGGCCGCCCCGATTTTTCGGTACAAAAACAACTGGATAACGAAAAAATACTCGATATGGTAAATCCGAAAAGAGACCCCGCCGGTATGTTTGTATACCCTTATAACCCGGCAAACGGAGGCGGGAACAGCCCGGCCGCCCAGCGCTATATCCTATCGTACCACATTACCACGATGGAACTGGACGTTGACGGTATTATGCGGCAGATAAACGACAGCGATGAAGGGTTGAGAAACTTAGCCGAAAGAATCAGGCTTACCCCGATAGATGTCCCTGAAATGCCGGAACAGCCCGGTATTCCACTCACTATTCCCAACCCCGGCCCCGCCCCCCTGCCGGCAGGCAGTTCCGTTCCCGTCCCCTCGCAGACAATAACCATAGCCATTCCTCAGGAAATGGTAAATGCCGTTATCGGAGCAGGCAGGCTGAAAATTACCAGTAATTATCTTGACTGTAGTTCGTTTACGGT
>JAIRPM010000123.1 GCA_031257075.1 Spirochaetaceae bacterium | reverse complement strand
GCATGCCCCTTTCCCCAAAATGTTCTTCTGCTTCTTCATCTTCTTTTCTCCTCTATGTAAGTAATTCTAAGGCCGCCCCCCAAACTGGGAAGTATTGCCAGCCTTTCCCTCTACTATACTGCACTTTGAAAAAAATGTCAAGCGGTTCGTGTGGGTAGTCAGCAATTTTACATTTAGCCGCGTCTCACTTTTCACAACGGCAAATCCATGTTATACTACTAGTATAGTCTGCGGGGATACTTTTGCCCGGCAGTCTCAAGGAGAGAACAATGAAAATACTAATGGCATCGAGCGAAGCGGTACCTTTTGCCAAAACCGGCGGCCTTGCTGATGCCGTATCCGCGCTTTCGCTGGCGCTTGCCAAACTTGGCCACGAGGTTAAAATCGTCCTGCCAAGATACTACAATATAGACCGGGGAAAACTCACCCTGCTGGAAGGCGAAATGGGCGTTCCTGTGGGCGGTTTTGAAGAATGGAGCGCTGTGTACAAAACAACGATGCCAGGCTCGCCGGAAAAAAATCTGGTCGAAGTTTACTTTATTGACCATGAAATATTCTTTGGGCGCGATGGCATCTACGGGAGCCACTTTGAGCCGGACTTTATCGACAATCCCCGGCGTTTTACCTTCTTTTCGCTTTCTGTTTTTCAACTGTGCCAAAAAATCAAATGGTATCCCGATATACTGCACGCCCATGACTGGCCAACCGCCCTTGTCCCCGCTTTCCTCAAATTCGGTAAACGCGAAGGGCGCTTTGCCAAAACAGTTTCCGTTCTTACCATACATAATTTAGGGTATCAGGGGATTTACCACAAAGACAACTTCCATTACACCGGCCTTGGCTGGAATATCTATTACGAACAAGGTTTTGAGGACTGGGGTATGATGAATATGCTGAAAGCGGGCGTTTACGCGGCGGACAAACTGAATACCGTTTCGCAGACCTACCGTGACGAAACAATGACGCAAAGCAGCGGGTTCCGGCTTGACGGGCCGCTCAACTACCGGAATGCCGATTACCAGGGCATACGGAACGGCATCGATGACGAAGTTTGGAATCCCTCGACAGACAAACTGATTCCCAAAACATACACGGTAAAAGACCTGAGCGGTAAAGCGGCGGCGAAAAAAGCGCTGCAGGAAGCGTTCGGCCTTCATCCCGACCCGGATGTGCCGGTGATTGGCATGATAACGCGGCTTGCCGGGCAAAAAGGCATAGGCGAACTGTTCGGCCCCAGTTACGGGTCGGCGTATTCGATATGCCATGACATGAATCTTCAGTTTGTACTGATAGGCACAGGCGAATCATGGTGCGAAAACGAAGCGCGGCGTCTTTCCTCGCATCTTTCCAATTTCAAGGCAAAGATTGATTACAGCGAAAAATTGAGCCACCTTATAGAAGCCGGTTCCGACTTTTTCCTTATGCCTTCGCGCTATGAACCGTGCGGCCTCAACCAAATGTACTCGCTTGTTTACGGAACAATACCCATAGCGCGGCGTACAGGCGGGCTGGCCGATACAATAGAGAATTACAATCAGGAAACCGGGGAAGGCACAGGCTTCCTGTTCGATGACCTAACGCCGTCTTCCATTTATAACACGGTGGGCTGGGCGATTTGGGCGTACTACAATCAGAAGGAACATATCAAGACGATGCGCGAGCGTGGTATGCGCGGCGATTTCTCGTGGGCTACCTCCGCCCGCCAGTATGTTGAAATGTACCAGCGCGCCCTTGCGGCAATAGGCGCGAAAGCGGATACGCAAAAACCGGCGCCGGCCGCGCCCAAGGCGGCAGCAAAACAGGAAACGGCCGCATCCAAGCCGCCGGCCGCGCCCAAAACAGCGCCGGCAAAGCCGGAAACGGCACCGAAGCCTGCGCCCAAAGCGCCGGCAGCAAAGCAAGGCACATCGGCGGCAGCCGCTAAGACGGGGGCCAAACCCAAAGGCAAAAAAACCTAGGGCAGCACTGATTATGCCATTCATCACCAATAGAGTTGTTCTGAAACTTCAGTTTCGGAACAAGTCCAATTAAAGAATGGCGTAATCAATGCTACAGTGTTATTTTAATGCCGTATTTACGTAATACGGCAAGGGCTGGTCTTGAAAAATGAAATTTTGAAACAATTGGCGCGGCAAAATGCCGATATTATAGGTAGCCATAAAACTTTAACAAGGATTAACGAATTGAAAACCGGCAGCATGCTTTTTATTATTTTTCTCCTCATTCTAGCCTTTAACGGTTGTGAGACAAACAATGGGAAAAAGAAACCTCCGGCCGCAAAACCCGAAAGTTTCATTCAAGTAGAGGTTGAAAAAAAGGCAAACACCTCTTTCGACCCTGAACATGTTCCTGCGGAAGTAAAGGCCGCGGTACAAAGCGATATCGTTGAGTACATCAATGAATTAAACAATATTATCCGCCGCCGGGATTACCGTGAATGGATAAAACGGCTCTCGGTAGATTATCAAAAAAAATTGAATTCGGCGGAAAATCTTGCTCAGGCATCAAAGGCGGACCGCCTCAAAAAAAACAATATCGAACTCACTACTCTGTTTGATTATTTTATCCATGTTGTAGTTCCAAGCCGCGACCATGACCGGGTAGATGATATTGAATTTGTCAACGAAAACCGTATAAAAGCGTTTACTCTGGACAGGAATAGCCGCAAACTCAGGCTTTACGAACTAGAACGCTCCGGCGGTTCGTGGATTATTGTTAATTGACGGAGTTTTATTCCAAAGGCGGTAGTATGAACAGACTGATGACGGGGCGCTTTTTTTTGTGTCTCTGGGCGCTTGTCCCCCGAATGCTTTTTGCGCAGATGGAAGATGTGCCTTCTGTTGAAGAATCCTACCTTGACGAGCATATCGAATTGCGAATTATGAGCGAAGGGTCGAAGGCAATCGGGCGTTCCCAGAAACTGGAAGCGCTCGATTTTATCGAAGCGTATCTCGAGGCAGGCAATGTTTCTCCCGATGCTCAAAAAGTTCTGCTTGGCATCCTGATAAATCTTTCATTGCAGGGGACACTGCACAAAGAACGCGTCAATGGGGTGCCGGGCGGCAACAGTTATCCTGATGTGCGCTGGCGCGCCATAACGTATCTAGGCGAAATTCCGAAGAGCGTTTATCTGTCATCCCCGCCGCCGCGTGTAAAAGAAGCTGCCGCTCCGGCAAGTATTGTCAATAACGAATGGATGCTCCAGTTTATCCTTCTTAATGAAGAAGAACCGGAGGCGGCTATAGCCGCAGTTACTTCGCTTAAAAAAATTGGCTCCTATGAAAACAATTCAATTATCGCGCTCGAAAAATCATTCCGCAAGTTTGATGCCGGGCAGCCCAACAACCGCCTTGCGCTTGCCGTAATTGATTACTACGATGCCGCGCCCGCGCCCAAACCGCGTTCTATGGCGGAGACCATAGATTATATCCGCGGCAGCCCCAACTATGATTACCGTGTCCGCGCTCGGGCGGATAAAATAATTAAAGATTTTGTAAAAAGTTTTTACAAAGGTAGATAAACTTCATATTGAAGAAGGAATAGCAATGGAATTTAATATTGCGGTAATTGCCGGAGACGGCATCGGGCCGGAAGTTACTTCATGGGCGGTAAAAGCGGTGGAAAAAGCGGCGGCGGCGCACCGTTTCCGCTGGACGGAATTGCAAGCGGGCGGCTGCGCTATTGATACGGCGGGCGAGCCGCTTCCCGCTGCGACACTGGAAACGGCGAAAGCCTGCGACGCGGTTCTTTTGGGGGCGGTTGGCGGGCCTAAATGGGAAACCTTGCCCGGCCATCTGCGGCCTGAACGGGCGCTCCTCGGCCTTCGGGCCGGATTAGGCGTATTTGCCAACCTGCGCCCCGCAACCCTTTTCCCTGAACTGAAAGACGCTTGCCCGCTCAAAGACGAAACGCTCAAAGCCGCGCATCCCGCCGGCGAAGATTCTTTTGATATGCTTATAGTCCGTGAACTGACCGGCGGTATTTATTTTGGCGAGCATGGCCGCGGCGGCGTGGAAGGTGCCGAAGATGCTTATGCTTATGACACCGAAAAGTACAGCCGTTTTGAAATTGAACGGGTACTGCGCTTTGCTTATCTGGCGGCGCAAAAACGGCGGCGCACGTTATGCATGGTTGACAAGGCCAATGTGCTGGAATCTTCCCGTTTTTGGCGCGAAGTTACGGCAAAAATAGCGGTTGAATACCCTGCGGTTGAAACTTCGTATATGTATGTTGATAACGCGGCAATGCAATTGATTCGCGCACCCGGCCAGTTTGACGTAATCGTTACGTCAAACCTTTTTGGCGATATTTTAAGCGATGCGGCATCGGCACTATCCGGTTCTATCGGGATGCTCGCTTCGGCAAGCCTTGGAGCAAAAGCAGCCGGCAGGAATTACCCCGCCGGTATGTATGAACCTATACATGGGTCGGCGCCGGACATTGCCGGCAAAGACCAGGCAAACCCTTTGGCCGCCATTTTATCCGGCGCGATGATGCTCCGCTATTCCTTTGGTCTGGAAACGGAAGCGGCAAAAATAGAGCGGGCGGTCAGCGCGGTGCTAAAAGCCGGTTACCGCACCCGCGATATCGCGGGGCATAGCAGCCTTGGCGGCATAAAATTGGCGGGCACCCGTGAAATGGGCGAAGCGGTGCTGGCGGCACTGGCCGGATAAATTCCGCCGCAACCGGCAATAGATTTATGTGTCATAATAATAAGGAGAAAGCATGGAACGTTCCAGCGCGGCACAGGTTATTATTGCGGTTATCCCCATTGTGGGAATCGTTATGGGTTCTATAGTTGTGTTTTTTTATCTTTTGTGGAATTACAAACGCAACAAACTGTTGATTCAAACAAAACAGTACGCCCCATTGAATTTTAACCTCCGTTCGTTCAGTTTGCTTGCGGGACTTTTGCTTGGCGTTGTCGGTTTTTGTTTGACGGTGTTTTTGGCGCTGCTCCAAGGCATTAGTTATACGTTACTCGGCGGCGTTATCCCGCTTTCATGCGGTATTGCTCTTCTTGTGTACTTTTATGTAAACAGTAAAACAAGCACATGATTCGGCAAATTTTAACGAAACTTTCAGGCGGCGATGAAGATGCGCAGATTGTGAGTTCCGTTTTGAATGGCAACAAGGGTTTGTACCGTGTTTTGGTACAAAAACACCAGCGCCATGTATATGGGATGGGGTTAAGTTTTTTTCATAATCCCGATGACGCTGCTGAATTTACGCAGGATGTATTTTTACAATCTTACCGTAAATTAGAACAATTCGAAGGCAAGGCCCGTTTTTCCACATGGCTTTACCGCATTGCATGGCGCACTGCGGTAAACCGGAAAGGGCGGATGAAAGAATACCAAAGCCTTGCCGGTGATGAAACTGAAACAGACGCTCCGCGCGGCGCTTACGATACGCCGGAAGAAGCGTATGTCAAAGAGGCCGCGCGTGCTGCGGTGCGTGAGGCCGTGAAAGAACTGCCGGAAAAATATCGTGTCTGTATAGACTTGTATTTTTTTTTCGGGCAGTCTTATCAGGAGATTGAGTTAATAACCGGATTCCCGGTAAACACAATCAAAAGCCATGTTTTTCGGGCAAAAAAGATATTGAAAGAAAAACTACAAGATTTTATCGAAAGATAGAAGGAGTAATAACTATATGAAAACAATATGTAAAGAATTTGATATATATATACATAAAAAAACAGTCTTCGTTTACGACGAAATGTGCGCGGACGAAGATGTTTCGGCTGCCCAGCCTATTTATACCGGCGAAATGCCGTTTTTGGCTGCGCTTGAATCATTGACCACAGCGGGCTATATCCGTTTTGTACACACGCTTGCAAAAATAGCGCCGGCGCTCCGTTTCACGGCGCATGCGCTGGTTTGCAAAGCATGCGCCGCAAAGAAACGCCGGCTTATCACCGCCGACCGCGTCATCCGTAATGCCTTCCTGCCGCCTTCGCCGCATTGTGAAAACGCGGTAATGGCCGCGCTTCTTGCTGATGATGCCCTCGCGGCAAAAGTATCAACCGATTATGTGCCGCTGCACGGCTGGGTAATCGCCGGCGTGATAATCGTGCTATCCCTTTTGAGCGTTTATTTCCATAGCGAATTTGTCAGCATAAATTCCACACAGGGAATCTCGTATATACTGCCGCTCGGTATCACTATCGGCGGTGTCATTACCGCTTACGGCGCTCTATTTATCGCCTCGCATCTGGAAACGCTCTGCTCCAAATTAGGCCTTGAATGTAAATAGGGCACCGCCGCGTTAATCGAAAGCCTCGCGCAGAAAAATACTCGCCGTATGGCTCACGTTCAGGCTTTCGATGTTACCGCTGCCGGGTATGCGGACAAGTACAGAGCAGGCTTCTTCGACAGCGGGCGGCAATCCGGTCAATTCATTGCCAAAGACAAAACCTATGCCGCAGCGCTTACCTCCGAGCGCTGCGCTTTTTTCCGCGATAAGCGGGCGCAAATCACCGATACGGCGGCGCGCGCGCGGGGCGGTTCCTACAATAAGAATTTTCTGGGAAGCGTCACGAAGGAAGGCTTCTGTGCGGTAAACCGACCGGATATGTACATATTCCATGCCGCCTTCGGCTACGCGGTAAGCGCTCGTTGTCAGTGCCGCTTCCCTGTCCCGTTCCGGCAGCACGATAAAATGCGCGTCAAAGAAAGCGCAGGAACGGACTATCGCGCCTACATTATGGTCGTTGCCAACGTCATGGAGGATAACGCCGGTTTTGCTTTCTTCCGCCCACATATCAAGGTCGCTTTGGGTTAAAGGAACTATCGGGGAACGGACAAGCATAGCGACAACTCCCTGATGGTGGTGTGTTTTACAGATTTTTTCTAATTCTTCATCACCGGTAATTTTATAGGGGCGTTTACGGGCGGCCAATTGTTTGCAGATACCGGCAAACAACGGCATGCGGTCTTCGCGTAAAAAAAGGCGGTTAATGACATCCGGGTGAACTTCCGCTGCGGCCTTAACGGCGTTAAGGCCGCATATAGCGAGTTCATCCAGCAATGTGTTTTTCATGCGGGATAGTGGAGGTTTTCTTTTGCGCCTTGCTTTAGAACGCCGGCATAGCGGGCCGCTTCCCATTGGGCCATACTCAAATTCTGTTCCAGATAGTTGCCGCATTCTTGGGGGTGCGCTCCCGGTATGTCGCCTTTGAATGCGGCTATCCAGTCAAGCATTTCGATGATAAGCGGGCGCATTTCTTCGGAACTGCGGTCGCCTTCAAAAATCACATAGCAGCCTGTCCGGCAGCCCATGGGGCCAAAGTAAACGGTCTTGTCCGCCCACACCTTGTGCGAGCGCAGAAATGTCGCGCAAAGGTGTTCCAGCGTGTGCAGAGCCGGCATATCAATAACCGGCTCTTTATTGGGCGTTTTGAACCGCATATCAAATGTGGTAAGCACCGTCCCTCCAAACTTGTCCTTGCGCGATACGTACAATCCCGGCAAAAGCCGCAAATGGTCAATTTGAAAACTAGCTATCTTCTCCATATAAATTTCCTATAGTTTGAAATAAATTTTCTACAGTCTAAACATCCAGCCCCGTGTGTCGGGGATGATGCCGTACTGAATTCCTTTCAGGGTATGCAGCATTTCCAGCGTAAGTTCGCCGTCTTTGCCGCCGTTGAACACCGCCTTCCTGTCCCTGTAGGTAAGCGAATGTACCGGTGTGGCGGCGGCGGCGGTACCGGAAACAAAACATTCTTTTGCTTCGCTCATCGCCTCGTCTATGCTTATCCGCCGCTCGCTCGTTTTGATGCCGCGTTCCCGCGCCAATTC
>JAIRPM010000064.1 GCA_031257075.1 Spirochaetaceae bacterium | reverse complement strand
GTGAAGGTAAAGCCGAGTTCCTGGAACTTGCTTACGAGGTTTGGTTTGACCATACACTCAATCATTTCGCCAAACCTGCCGCCGAGTTTGCTCAACTGTTTTTCAAGTTCCGCATGCCGTATGGCGGCTTCTGCTTGCCGCCTATCGGCCTCTGCCTGCCGCTTTTTGAACTCTTCGGCGGCTTCCGCTTGCCGCTTATCGGCTTCTGCCTGCCGTTTTTTGAACTCTTCGGCGGCTTCTGCCTGCCGCTTATCGGCTTCTGCCTGCCGCTTTTTGAACTCTTCGGCGGCTTCTGCTTGCCGCTTTTTGAACAGTTCTTCCGTTTCACGATGGGCTTCCCTGAGTTCCTTCATGCCCTGGACGTTTTCTTGGACAATTGCCCAAACTTCGTCAAAACTGAGATTTCTACTTTTTCTTTCCGCTGTTGCCATAATTGCTCCCCTAATAAAGTATACGGCATTCATATTTCAAATACCACACTTATTATAAGGCGCTGACTGTGTGTTTTGCTTTAAGTGATTGTGCGGGTTTACCGTTTTTTGCCGCATTGCCTGCGCACGGCCTGTTTCCGCGTGGCCTTCTACCCGATACCTGCTGCAGACCTGAGAGCAGAGTCCAGTTCGGAATCCAGGATGGAAAGGACGTTTGCTTTAAGGGCGGATATCTGCTGTTCACGGATGCCGGGAAGGCCGCGGCTGTCAAAAAAGAGGGCGGCGGGATGAATACCAAGCGCGGCGGCAATCTTTTCTATAGTAGACAACTTGGGAATGTTCTGGAAAGTCTCCATAAGGCCGATGTAACTGGTCGAAGTTTCGCAGGCTTCCGCCAGACGTTCCTGCGTAATGCCCTTCTCTTTGCGGATTCGCTTGATGTTTTCAATGACCAAATGCTCAAGGTACATAGCCCTATATCATTACCGATATATTTTTATCTCCCTACTTGACATTTTTGATATAATTCTATATCATATTTAGTATAACGCTCGTAGGAGTGAAAGGGCGCGAACAGGCTATGATGCCGCACCGCTTTGCGCCTGAAAAATTTTTTAGGAGGAAAATATGAGAAAAGTATTTTCTGTTTTAGCGGCTTTCGCCCTCGCCATTCCGGCGGTATGGGCGCAAGATGATGAGAGCGGGGTTAAGTGGGGCGTTGAACTGATGACCGAACTTAATTTCGGGAATGTAGCCGGCGAAGATTATGCCTTTATCGGCAATGGAAAAGCGGTCGAATACAAACCCGGCCAGGCGCGGTGGATGCTCCCCCGTGTTACTTTTACCGGTGCCAAGGGCAAATTTGACTTTGAAGGCCGTATGGAAGCAACACTCGTAGATGGCACTAATCCGCCTGAGAAGGTTGGCTTGTGGACATTGACCAATACTTATGCGCAGTTCCGGTACACGATTTCTGACCCATTGAAGATTTGGATTATGTTGGGTGACGGTTCGGCATTCAGGCCGGGTATTAGTTACGGGCTTTTGGAAAACGCTCTCACCCTGTCCTTGCAGATTCCGGTTTTGGGTGACGGCGGTGGCTTTGGTTACAACCTGCTCAAACCGTACATCTACCTGAAGCCGAAAGTAGAATTCGCCAAGAACGGCTTTGATATCTATGCCGAATTTGAATTACAGCCACTCAACCATTTCGCTTACGTTAAGGATAAGCTCGATGATGATGGATGGCAAAAGTACAAAACCGGTGACAACGACTATTTTGTGTCAACTGTAGAAATTCAGGCAAATTACACCCTGAACGCCCTCTACTTTGAACTTACCGGCAACATTCCGCTCTACAAAGACGGTGTCAAAAAGCAGGGTATAAAGATTACCCCGCTCGTACAGTACGCGATTTTGAACAACCTCAAAGCGTATGTAAAAGCGGAAATCGACGAGATTGGCAATGACGTAAAGGCTGATATCAGTTTTGCGCCTGCCATCGGGCTTAAATTCAACTTTTAGTTTTTAAACCTTCTTCATAAGAAGAATTTGGGGATGCAACTGTAGCGGTGCAGGAGCATCCCCTTTTTTATGCCGCCTACAGGAGAGCCGGCTCATATTCTATACGTCAAGTTCATAAAGCCTATGGTATACATCTTCTATTTGGTGATTTTCGAGCGAAGAAAACGCGATACGCAGGTAATCGCTATTTCCACTGCCGCTTATGGCAATGGTGCCGATGCCGTATTCAGCAAGCAATTTTTGCCGTACATCTTCCGCGCGGATGCCGTCAATGCGAAAACACATAAAATACCCCGAATTAAAAGGCAGCGGTTTGAGAAAAGCGGGCGCTTTATGGTTTGCGACAAAATGTTTAACCAGTTCATAGCGTTGTTTCAGCATATCAAAATAGGCGCGCTTTTCGTCTTCGATGCCGGTCGTGTCATGCGCTTTGATAAAAGCATACTGAGAAGGCGTATTGGCGCACGAAACCGATGAACGTATCAAACCCATCATTTTTTTTACGAGCGCTTCGTAACAGGCCTCGTTCATTCCCTTGCAGCCAAATGTAACGGCGGCAAGGCGCAGCCCCCACACATAATCTTCTTTCGTAGGGCCGTCAATTTTCACCGCAAGAATATTTTTGTGCAGATTGGCCAGTTTACCAAAAAGCGATTCTTTGTACGTTTCTTTTTCATAGAAAAGGCCGAAATATGCATCATCGCAAAGGACAAGCACGGCAGCGCCCCCCTCGGCCGCTTTGTTCAGTATGGACACAAGAGCATCCGCTTCATGAACGCTAACGCTGTAACCGGTGGGATTGTTGGGGAAATTGAGAATAAGCCGCACCGCGCCGGTTTTTGCTTCGTTTTGCACCGCTTTTTCGATAGCAGGTAAATCAAGGGCAGAGGTGGCGGCCGTAAAATTTTCATGTACAAAAGGGATGCCTTTCAATAACGCTTCCCGGCGTTCTTCAAAAATCAGGCTATAATTGTCCCAGCACGGAGCGCTTGCAAGTATTGGCTGCCCCACATCCCAAAAAAGGTCGGCGGCATACGAGATACCGGCGGTAAGCCCCGGAACTATGACCGGCAATGAAATGTCCGATTCGGCAATAAGGGAATTTTTCCGAAGAATTTGGTCTTGCCACAGATAGCGCAACTTCTCAACGCCGGCTGTGGGCGCATAGGCTACCGATTCGCTTTCGGTAAAGCATGGAAACTGCTCGGCAAACACTTGCAGACGCAAAGGTTTCCCGCCGCGGCAGGCCATACCTATCGTAGCATTGGCGCGGTGAGCGTTTTTTTTCGCTTCCGCCGATTGCGCAATAATGCCTTTTGGAAAATAAATACGCTTCCCTAAATCCGACAAAAGTCTGTACGCGACAGTTTCTTCCAGAATTTTGTTTAGTTCCAGCGCCAAATGATTCATAGTTTGTTTTTGTTGAGCGCCGGAACCCCGCCAATGCCGCCGTTTCGGCGCAAGGCTGGGACAACGCCGGCAGCGGACTTTATTCCCTATCGGCGATTGGATTTAACCAGCGTTTTCCTACCGTTTGCTAAACTGGAAGCGCCGGCGCGCGCCGCGCTGGCCGTACTTTTTGCGCTCAACCATCCGTGAATCGCGGGTTAAAAAACCGTTGGCGCGAAGCGGCCTATAGTTCGCTTCATCGATTTGGCAAAGCGCGCGCGCAATGCCATGCCGGCATGCCCCCGCCTGACCATTCGAGCCGCCTCCGTAAACGTTTATTACCACGTCAAAATCAGTGCCGGAAGATGTTACCAGCAAAGGCTGCCGTACAACTTTTTCATGTTCTTCCTGCGCAAAGTAGGCGCTTATATCCTTACCGTTAATCGTAATAGTCCCGCTGCCTTCGCGGATGTACACACGAGCCACCGAAGTCTTTCTTCTGCCCGTTCCCATACCTAAATTCTTTTTTGTCACAACTACCTCTATACTTGAATAAGTTCTGGATTTTGAGCTTTGTGCGGATGTTCAGGCCCCGCATAAACTTTTACGTTGCTAAAAAGTTTGCGCCCGAGAGGGCCTTTGGGCAACATTCCTTTGACCGCCAACTCCAGAGGAGCGGCAGGTTTCCGCGCCGCAAGCCGCGCATACGTTTCGCTGACAAGCCCGCCGGGATAACCGGTATGATGATGATAAAGTTTGTTTTCTGTTTTGCGGCCTGTCATTTTTGCTTTTTCGCAATTAATTACCACAACATAATCGCCTACTTCCTGATGGGGAACATAGGCCGCCTTTTCTTTTCCGCGCACTATAGACGCGGCACGGGCGGCAATCCGGCCGGGGCTTTTACCCGCAGCATCAATAACAAACCATTTGCGTTCAACTTCGGCAGGTTTTTCAAAAATAGTCTTCATAGATTCCTCTATACCCTCACTAAGGCTGTCCTCAAAGTTCTATATTCACGGACAGATTTTAATTATGTATAAAACTAAATTTTTATGCAAGAGGGGCGTTCTCACTGCTTATTTGTTTGCCCCTCAGCGGCAATACGGCCCATATTGACAGCGTTTTTACACAAAGATAAACTGAATTATCACTTTTATAAGGAATTTTACAATTATGACAAAGAAAAGATTTTCAATTGCCGCCGCTATTGCGGTAATTGCGGCAGCCGGTATGCTTTCGGCATGTCAAAAAAAACAAGAGGCGGCTCCAGCCGCTTCGAAAGAAGTTCTCGTCGGCGTCTCCAAGATAGTCGCGCATGAAGCGCTGGACGCGGTAGAGAGAGGCGTTGTTGACCGGGTAACGGAATCGGGAAAAGCCGTGCGCTTCGACCTGCAGAACGCTGCAGGCGATATGAACGCTGCCGCCCAAATAGCGGCTCAGTTCAAGAGCGAAGATGCTGCCGTAACAGTCGGCATAGCAACGCCCGCAGCGCTTGCCCTTGCCAACAACATTACCGCCATACCGGTTGTTTTTTCGGCTGTAACCGACCCTGTAGGCGCAAAACTCGTAGACAACCTGCAAGCGGGTAAAGGGAACGTTACCGGCGTTTCGGACGCTATAGACGAACCGCGTCACATCAAAATGTTCAAAGACATCGCCAAAATCAAAACGCTCGGCTACATTTATACTTCCAGCGAAGACAATTCGGTGTCCAGCCTTGCCCGTGTAAAAGAAGCCTGCGCGGCGGAAGGGCTTGCCCTCGTCGAACAGGCCATAACCAATTCATCAGAACTGCGGCAAGCCGCCGAAACGATTATCGGACGTGTAGACGGTATTTACATTACCACCGATAATACGGTTTTTGCCGCGCTCCCCGCCCTTACCGAAGTATGCAACAAAAACAAAAAACCGCTCTTTTCGGCGGATTTTACCGCCTGTAAAAACGGCGGGGCATTCATCGCCTTTGGCTTTGACTACTACAAAATCGGACTGGCCACCGGCGATATCGTTGTACAACTCCTCGACGGCAAGAAACCGGCGGATATTCCCACAAAGTTCCTTACCGAAAAAACCGATATTGATTTCCTTATCGACCTTGACCAAGCCGCCAACTGCGGTATAACCGTGCCGGAAGACTATCTTGCGCAGGCAAACTATCTGTTTCAGAACGGGAAACTAACGCAAAAATAGCGCATGGGTATTTTTCAAACTATCCTGATAGAAGGTCTGATTTATGCGCTTGTGGCGCTCGGCGTGTTTATCACGTTCCGCTTGCTCGACTTTGCCGACCTTACCGTTGACGGGACATTCCCGCTCGGCGGGGCGGTAATGGCCGTCTGCGTACTGAACAATACGCCGCCGGCGCTCGCGTTTTTATTGGCCTTCCTTGCCGGATGCGCGGGCGGAGTTATTACCGCCGTCATTCACAACTGCCTGAAGGTACCGGGGCTTCTTGCCGGCATCCTCACGATGACGATGCTCTATTCCGTCAACCTGCGGATAATGGGCGGGCGTTCCAATGTTTCATACCACGGAAGCGGCACGTTCTTTAATGTGTTAAAACTGGACGGGTTTGCCGCCGTATCCGGCGACCTTGCCGTACTGCTTTTTCTTGTGCTGCTCGTTGTCTGTATCAAATTTGCCTGCGACCTCTTTTTCCGCACCGATTTCGGGCTTACGCTTGGAGCGCTTGGCGGCAATCCGCAGTTAATCATCTCGCAAGGAATAAATCCCGCCTACCTCAAAACAGCGGGCGTAGCGCTTTCCAACGGGCTGGTCGGACTGGCAGGGGCGCTTGCATCCCTGTACAACGGGTTTGCCGATGTGTCCAGCGGCAACGGCATTGTTGTGGCGGGGCTTGCTTCGGTAATGCTGGGCGAATTTTTGCTTTCTACCAACAAAATCATGCTGCTAACGCTCCGCGCCATACTCGGCTCCTGCCTTTACCGCGCACTGATGTTCGCCGCCCGCGCCCACGGCTACAAAATCGGGATGAAACCCAACGATTTCCGGCTGCTCACCGGTCTTTTAATCATTGTGTGCTTGATAGCGTCCAAATACCGAGGCGCATTTTGGCAGGATTTGTTTGGGAAAAAGTCAAAAGCCGCACCCTCCGCTCATTCCAAACAAGGAGGCCCGCTTGCTCATACTTAACAATGTCAATGTTGTGTTTGCCAAAGGCACGCCTGATGAAAATCATGCGCTCAAAAACATAAGCGTTACCATCAACAAAGGGGATTTTATTACCGTGATAGGTTCCAATGGCGCGGGTAAATCGACGTTGTTTAACGTGATAGCCGGAACGCACCCTGTCGAAAGCGGTTCTATTCTGATGCGGGGAAACGGTGCCGCCATTGACATTACCCGTGAAAGCGAATACAGGCGGGCGCGGCGCATAGGGCGCATCTTCCAAAATCCGCTCCTCGGCACCGCGGGGAACATGGCGCTGGAAGACAACCTAGTTATCTGCGAAAAAAAAGGCTATCGCGGCCTGAAATACACGTTGAATCCCAAAAAACGCGCCGAATACCGCGCCATTGTAAGCCGGCTGGGTTTAGGGTTGGAAAGCCGCCTCCGCGATAATGTCGGCCTTTTTTCAGGCGGTCAGCGGCAGGCACTCACGCTGCTTATGACGGTAATGTCCAAGCCGGAGATTCTGCTGCTTGATGAACACACCGCCGCTCTCGACCCGGTAAACGCCGAATTGGTAATGAACCTCACCCGCGAATTTGCCGCCGAACAGAACCTCACCGTTCTTATGATAACGCATAACATGAAACACGCGCTCGAAACCGGCAACCGCCTCCTTATGATGGATGCGGGCGAAATCATCCTTGATATAGCAAACGCGGAAAAACAAAATCTCACACTCGCCGATGTTCAGGCGCGGTTCAAAGCCGCTAAACACAAAGAACTGGAAAGCGACGAGATGCTGCTTAGTTGAACTTTTGCGGTTCTTTATGCCGCCTGACGGCCCATTGCCGCTATTTTTTCTTGTTTGAGCCGCCATATCCGGTAAGCGGAGAAAACAACAAGGCCAAAAACAGTCGCAAGATAAGGGAGCATTTTTACAAATTCGTCAGGGATGCGAAGCGCGGCAAGCAGGTTGGAAAGCGCGTCAAAACAGCCAAAGACGAGTGAGGCAAGCATCGCGGGAACCGGCGACAATTGTCCCATTGCGGCGGCGGCAAGGGCGATAAAACCGCGCCCTGAAACCATCCCTTTGCTAAAGCCGCTCATATAGCCCATAGACAAGAAAACACCGCCCAATGACGCGAGTATTCCGCTTATGACAAGCGCAATACAGCGGGTGCGGCGTACCGGGATACCCACAGATGCGGCGGCATCGGCATTTTCACCGGCGGCGCGGATATGGACACCGAGCCGGGTTTTGAAAAGAAGCGCCCAAACGACAACAACCGCAAGAAACGCAAGGTAGGTAAGCAAGTTTTGGCCGGAAAGCACAGCGCCTATGATGGGGATATCCCGCAGGAGCGGAATCGTTATGGCGGGGAATGCGCCCGCGCCGATGTTGGCCGTACTGCCTTTATCCCCTGTAAGCGCGAACATAATGAAAACCGTCCCCCCGGACGCAAGCATATTGAGGGCAATACCCGTCAAAATAATATCGGTTTTGAGATAAAGGCCAAAATAGATGAGGAGGGCGGTGATGATAAGCCCGCCGGCAAGCGCGGCAATAAAACCGCAAAAAACACTGCCGCCGGCAAAACCTGAGCCTAATGAACCGGCAAGCGCGGCAAACAGCATTATGCCTTCGAGGGCTATGTTAGACGCGCCGGAACGTTCGGCAACGACAGAAGCAAGGGCGGCAAACAGTATCGGTGTTGTTACCCGGAGTACCGAAAAGGCAAAATCGGTATTAAAAATGAAGCGAAGTATGTCAAGCATTGGCGGCAACCTCCTTTAGCAGCATTTTTTGGCGGCGGCCGGCCATAAATGCCTGTGCCGCGACCAACATAATGATAATTCCTTGAATAATAGAAATCATTTCACTGGTAACATCACTGCTGGTGGACATGCGGTCAGCGCCGATACGCAAATACGCGAGCAGGAAGGCCGCGATTGGTACAAACTGCGGTTTGTTTTTGGCAAGAATTGAAACAATAATGCCGTCAAAGCCATAACCCGGCAGGCTTTGCCATGTAAAGCGGTCGTAAAGACCGAGCATTTCAACAGCGCCGCCGGTCCCAGCCAGCGCTCCGCCGATAATTTGTGAGTAGTAGAGCACGGCTTGTGTATTGATACCGGAATAGGCGGCAAATTTGGGGCTTCGGCCTGTTTGTATCAGGGCATAGCCCCATACGGTGCGCCGGATAAAAACCGTTGTCAGTATCACGGCAGCAATAACGATAAAAAGCCCCGCATGAATACGTGTACCGCGCACAATATTCATAAGTTTTGCGGCGGCGGGAACAGGAAAACTGGCAAGCGAGCCGGCGGACGGGTCGCGGAGTTTTGCGAAGATAAAATATTTGGCAATATAAAAAAAGGCATAATTTAGCATGAGGGAAGAAACAAGTTCAGACGCGCCCCATTTACCTTTAAGCACCGCGGGCGTAACGCAAACAATCGCGCCGGCAGCCGCGCCCAGTATAATAGCAACAACAGGCAGCAAAACAGGCGGCAGCGGCAGCACAATGGCGGCTATCGCGGCAACGGCGGCGGACGCATAAAAACTGCCTTCCGCGCCCATATTAAACTGGTTGGCGCTAAACATAACTGAAACGGCGAGGCCGGCAAAGGTAAGGGTAACCGCCAGTTCGATAACGTTGGCAAAGCGCCGCGGCGAAGAAAGCGGGCCTAGAAACAAACTATGGATAGCCCTGCCCGGTTCTTTACTTACCAGCAAAATAATAACAAGCGTCAGCGCAAGAGCAATCAGTATTGCGGCGCAAAAACGTAAAACTTCGAACCGTGTTTCCACCGGCATTTTTTTGAACGAAAATGGTTTGATTTGTAAACTCACGGCGCACTCCTCATTGTGAGATAATGTATTGTATCGGTTATAGCGGGAAACAACTATTTTGTCAACCGCCTCTATACGCCGTGTCTCCGGCGCGCTGCCTCAAAACCCGCTTTACCCCGGCAGCCGTTTTCTTTACAGTGTTTACATGGTAAAAGAATTCCTGCCCTACGATGTTGTACGCAATAACGCGCTCAAACTAGCAAAACATATTTACGATGACGGCTTTATTCCCGATGTAATTTATGTTTCTCTGCGCGGCGGCGCGTATTTGGGAAATGTGATTAGCGAATATTTCAAACTGATAGAACCAAAACGGCGGCCGATTTATTATGCCGCCGTTGTTGCCCGTTCCTACACCGGCATTTCAAAAACAGAAAAAATCAAAGTAGAAGGCTGGACCTATTCCCCTGAATATTTACGCACAGGGGATACTGTCCTCTTAATTGACGATATCTTTGATTCGGGGCAGACGATAAATTACCTTGCGTCGATAATCTTGGAAAAAGGCCTGCCGCGCGAATCGTTAAAAATCGCCGTACATGATTACAAATATTTTTATGACCGCGAAAACCAACTCCCTATCCAGCCCGATTACTGGTGCCGTAAATTTGAATGTTCCGTTCACGATGAGCCTTTGTGGATACACTATATGAGCCATGAACTTACCGGCCTCACTTCGCGCGAACTAGAAGAACATTATTACAAACAGGATGCGCGCCTTCGCGGCGTATTTGCGCCTATCACGCCCGCGTAGAAGCGGCTCCGGGCCGCTTCTACAACAGCCGGCCGAGCCTGCCGCAGGCTTCCTCGACATCGGCGCGGTGGCCGAAAGCGCTGAAGCGGATAAAGCATTCACCGGCAGGGCCAAACCCGGCACCGGGCGTAGTAACAACATGACAGCGTTCAAGAATGCGGGAAAAGGCATCCCAACTCTTTTCCGGGGCGAAGTTTGCCCAAATATACGGCGAATTGCCGCCGCCCATGCACGGAATGCCTTTCTTCCGCAGAACCTCCAGAATGAGGGCGGCGTTTCCCAGGTAAAAGTCCGTAAGGGCGCGGATTTCCTTTTGGCCTTCGCCGTCAAGCGCCGCAAGCCCGCCCGCCTGCGCGATATTGGACGCGCCGTTAAAGACGGTCGCCATGATACGCGCCCAATCCGCGTTGACGCTGCCGCCGTCCGTGTAGGCCATTTTGTGGGGGACGGCGGTCCACCCCAAACGCACGCCGGTAAAGCCGGCCGATTTTGAAAAGGAATTCACTTCGATAGCGCATTCGGCGGCACCGTCTGCCTCGTAAATGCTGCGCGGCAAGCCGGGGTCGCGGATATAGTCCGCGTAAGCGGCATCATAAACGATAAACGACCGGGTTGCGCGGGCTTGGCGGACAAGCGCGTTCAGTTGTTCCGCTGAAGCGGCGGCGCCGGTAGGGTTATTGGGCGAGCAGAAATAAATGACGCTTCCTTCTTCGATTGCGCTCAGGTCGGGGAAGTAACCGTTAGCCGCGGTACACGGCAGATACCGGATACCGCCGTAACCGCCGCCGGTTTCCTGCCGGCCTGCCGCGGCACCGCTGAGTACCGAGCCGTCAACATAGACCGGATAGGAAGGGTCCTGGACACAGACCCGCGCTTCGCTGCCAAAGAGTACCTGCAAGCGGCCGATATCGCATTTAGAGCCGTCAGAAATAAAAATTTCATCCGGGCCGAAGCGCCCTCCGTAATAGACGGAACTAATGCGGCGGCGCAATTCTTCCAGCCCTTCGTCCATATAACCCGAATACGTTTCCGTCCGTCCGAGCGCCCGCGCTCCTTCTTCCAGGGCGGCGCAAATATGCGGCAGTATCGGCTCGGTGGTATTGCCTACTCCCAGGCTTATGATGCGTGAAGCGGGTGTTCCGCCGCCGGCGCGGGACGCTTCAAATTCACGTTTCCGGCGGGCAATCTCGGGAAAGAGGTAACCGGCTTTTAGCCGGGCGAGATTCGGGTTACGGTTTGGCATTGATTTCTCCTACTTTAACTGCCCCAGGGGGTCTTGGGATTGGCCATTCTGACGCAATTCAAAATGAAGGTGAGGGCCGGTAGAAAGCCCGGTTGACCCGACCTTTCCAATAATCGTACCGGGCAGCACCTTTTTATTCAAGGCGGTTTCAATCCGGGAAAGGTGCCCGTACAGGCTTGTCCAGCCTTTATCGTGGGTAATAATGACATAATTGCCGTAGACGGCGTTTTCGCCGGTAAAGGTTACCGTTCCTTCGCGTATGGCATAGACATCCGCGCCGTGTCCGGCGGCCAAATCCAGCCCCTGATGATTCATCCGCCGGCCGCTTATCGGGCTTATTCGGCTCCCGTAATAACTGGTTATCGTATAACTCTTGAGCGGAAAGCGGAAAAGGCTGGGATTCAAAAAGAGCGCTCTTTCGGTAGGGGTAAAATCGCCGCCGGGTATAAAGCGGTAGGGCGTTTTTCCGCGGCCGGAATCTATGATAATCCGTGTTCCCGCGCCGTCACGGGAAGACAACAGCAGCCGTTCAAAGTCTGAATCAGCGTCTTCGCGGATAAAGAGGCCGGGAATGGTAGGCAAGAGGAGCAAGCGCCCGTCAAGGCCGTCGTTATGCTCTAAATGGTTAAGCGAAGCCAGCGCCGCGTAGGGAACAGAGCAGCGTGCCGCGAGGCGCATGAGGTCATCGCCCGAGCCGGCGCGGTATGCGTACAGTGTCAGGGCGGCGGCCGCTTCGTCATCGCTTTCTTTCCGGCGGCGGTTGTAAACAAGGCGGCGGCCTTCGGCCACATCGTCCAGGTACTGCCTGAAAACGGGGTCGGCGGCGCGTGTTTCCAGAGACGTTATCAGGGGGTAGGGGCTTTGGTGTTCGTCCTGCCCGCCGGCACCGGCGCAAAAGAGCGAGAAAAGGGTAAAAAAAAAGCCGCGCCGGAAGACGGCACGGCTTTGGGGGAAGAACATTCTATGCTTCGACGATAGCCTCTGAAGGGCAGGAATCCGAACAGGTACCGCAATCCGAACATTTTGCCGGATCTATCCAACGAATACCATCCTTTTCGCTAATGGCTTCGCTAGGACATTCATCTTCGCAAGAACCGCAGTTCACACATTCTTCCGTAATCTTATACGCCATAATCTACCTCTCTAACATTAAGATACCCCCAGTATACCGCAAAAATTCGCCGGTGTCTACCATGGCTAAACGGCTGCGCCGTTTAGCTTGGAGTTTTGCCTTTGGCAAAACTCC
>JAIRPM010000012.1 GCA_031257075.1 Spirochaetaceae bacterium | reverse complement strand
GCCGTCGAAGGTATGCTTAGTGAGGAGGGTGAAGTCGTAACAAGGTAGCCGTACTGGAAAGTGCGGCTGGATCACCTCCTTTCACTCTGAAAGGAAATCTAAAACCGTTAATCGGTTTGTCTTTCTTCTTTGTCTAAAACCGCACTCTTTTTCCCGAAACCCGCCGGCTTTTTGATGTTTCAAAAGGCGGCGGGTTTTTTTATGCTGCCATACTGCCGTTCTATGTCAAAAATTTTTTTTTTGCGGTACATTAAAACGGATTATGCGTGATTCTTTTAACCGTGAAATCGATTACTTGCGTATTTCTGTTACCGACCGCTGCAATATGCGCTGCGTCTACTGCATGCCCGGCGAAGGCGTTGAATGGAAGACCCATGCCGAAATACTTACGTTCGAGGAGATGATTGCCCTTTGCCGTATCTTTGCGGAACTCGGCATAAAAAAAATTAAGGTTTCCGGCGGTGAGCCCCTTGTTAGGCGCGGGCTTCCCGGTTTTGTTGAAGCGCTTAAAACAACGCCTGGTGTCGAACAGGTAACGCTTACCACAAATGGCCTTCTGCTCAATGACCACCTTGACGCGCTTCTTGATGCCGGCCTCGATGCGGTTAATATCAGCCTGGATACGCTCAATCCGGTAACGTTCGGGAAAATTACCCGCTACCCTTATTCTGTCGAATATGGCGGTTTGGAAGGCAAAACCGCTGTTGTAAGAAACAAAGCGCTGGAACAAATTTTGACGGCGCTTGACAAGGCGCTCGCCAGGGCTTTGCGGGTCAAAATAAACTGCGTTCCCATTGAAGGGCTTAACGATGCCGATATAGTACCGCTTGCGGCCCTTGCCCGCGACAGGCCGCTCGCGGTGCGTTTTATTGAACTTATGCCGCTTGGCCGCGCCGCTTCATTTACCGGAATTCCCGCCGCCGCCCTTGTGAGCATACTTACCGGAGGGATTCAAGATGCCGGCGGTGTTTTGATGCCTGATACGGAACGGATAGGAAACGGGCCGGCGGTGTACTACAGGGTAAAAGGCTGGCAGGGCCGTATCGGTTTGATAGCGGCGTTAAGCCATAGTTTTTGCGCCACCTGCAACCGTTTGCGGCTTTCCGCTTCAGGAATGTTGTCGCCATGCCTGTCTAGTTCGGCCGGAACAGATTTGCGCGTGTTACTGCGCGGCGGAAAACCTCTTGCTCAAACAATAGCCGCAGTCATAGGTTCAAAACCGGCATCGCACAACTTTTTGGAATGCCGCCGCGAAAAGGCCGGGCATAGCGATAAGGCAATGTGGAATATAGGCGGTTAATCGAGGCCGGTTACCATATCGTTGATACGTTTTTCCAGCGCTTCAAAATTGTCGAGCACGATAAGGGCTTCGCTGGCCGGCTGAAAATATTTGTCAATGGAGAGGGCATCTTCCCATGCGGCGCGGGCATCGTCATCGCGGCCTTCGTTGTAAGCCTGTAATCCTTCCAGATAGAATTGTTCCGCTTTGTCGCGTTTTTCCGACCGGCCTCTATCGCCCATATCGAAACGGACACCTATCGTTACGCGGTTCAAAGGCTGTAGTTGTGTGAGCAGGTCGAGCGTGTAATTCAAATAAAAATTCATCGAATTGATGTTGATTTCCGTGCCCGCCGCTATTCTAATGCCGCCTGATTTGAGCGTAAATCCGAAATGCGCTTGGAGAAATTGAGTGATAATGCCTGAAACGCCGAATGAAAACGAAGGTTTTTCGGAAAGCCTGAAATCAACGTTGTAAAAGTCGGTAATGTGAAGAGGAAAAGCGGCATCAAACGAGAGGGTAACCGGGCGCAAAGGTTTGTAAGAAACCGCCGCGACAAGCGCTGTAGGAAGCGGGTCGCCGGAAACATCGCTGCCATAATTGCGGAATACCAGCGCAAAAGCGGTGTTTTTGTCATTGCCGACATAAGGCTTGAAAAGATTTATCCGCGTTAAGAAACCCACATCCCCCATAAACGCGACGGCGCTCTGCCCTTTGCCCGACCCCGATACAACACTCTCCGCTTCGCCGGCAAAGTCCGGCACCGAGCGCAGGGCGGCTTTTAAATTCATACCGAGCGATATACCTTCAAAATAGTAACGCCGGAATAAATTGTATGAAATATTGACCGAAGCGACTGCTTCCGAATAGTAACCTTTGGAAAGGTGTTCGCCGAAATCACCGTATTCAGTGAAAGGCGTCCACAGCCATTTGCCGGCAAGCCCCAGCCCTAAATTACCAAAACGGGTTGCAAATGCCGCGGCTTCAATTTTGGTATCCGCTATCCAGTTGTTATGAAAAAAGGCCAGACCGGTTTGCTCCAGTGTCGCGGAGCCGGCAGGATTCCATTCAATATAGGAAATATCGTTGGCTACAGCGGAAAACGCGCCGGAAAGAGCGGCGGAACGTCCGCCCATCGGCACATTAAGCACGGGGAAGGCGGTCAATCCGGCGTTGTTGTCTATTCCGTAGATGTCTTGCAAAAAGTCGCTTAAATTCCCGTAACCGCTTGCGTCCCAATCGGCCGCTCCGGCAAACAAAAGCGGAGAGAAGAAAAAAGCAAGAACAGCGCCGGAACGGGAAAAAACTTTCATCACTTAAATATACATTATTGTCGAAAAAATAGCAAAACAGACAATGCGCATTCCGTATAGCATTCTGTCGGCATTTAAGAAGGGCGCGCTTCATTTTCTTCAAAACGCAGGCTTTTTTTAAGTAGGCGCAGCGCAGCTTGGGGATGTTTTCGGGAAAGAACTCCAAGCGAAGCCATAATGTAATCATTATCTACCAGAATATGGACATTTTCAGGAGGGAAAAGGGCAAGGCCGGTTTTGTTACCGCGCAGCGTTTCCCGCATAATGTTTACACGTTCAGGCAGGCGGGTAAGCGCCCCGCCGGTTCCGATGACAAATTTGATGCCGGTAAGATCTTTGCCTTCGGCGAGTGTTGAGCGTCCGGCGGGGCCGTAAACATAGCGGATGTGTCCGGCATGCCGTTCAAGGGCGCACAGCGCCGCTTCCCGTGCCAGCGCCTCGACAAAACGGGTTTCGGTTTCCGTTTTAGGAATAAAGCGGTAGTTTTTACGTACCGCGTCAAGCGGCGTTCCTAACTGTTCCGCCAAACGTTCTTCACCGGCAAGGGCGATAAGATTTTCCATATTAACATAAACTCCCAAATCGCCTTCTACCGTGCGTTTTGCGTACGGTTCCGGCTGGATGAGGATGCGGGCTATGTCGTCCGTATCTTTTGTTACCGAATGAACATCGGTTGTCGCGCCGCCGGCATCCAGACAGAGAATGCCGGCTCCGAGTTCCTCCGCGAGAAGCCGCACGCTCTCCATAACAGCACCCGGTGTAGGGATGATACTGCCGGAAACCATGCTGCGTATGTGTTCCATGCCCGGCGCCCGGACTATATGTTCTTCGAATACCGCCTGAATCGCTTTCCGCGCCGGCTCCACATTCAAGTGGTCAATTTTTGGATAAACATTTTCTACAATATAGAGCGGCGCGGCGGCGGCGGCAAACAGTGCTTCAATTTCGGGGGCGTTATCGCGGTTGCCCGCGTAAATGACCGGTATGTTCATACCCAGTTCACGGATGATTTTTGCGTTTTCCAGCGCTGTTTCGCGTTCGCCATGGTCAACGCCCCCCGCCAGCATAATAATATTTGGTTGAATTTGTTTTAGCGTTTCAATGTCGGAATGGCGGAGTATACCGGATGTTACTTGGTGAATATTTGCGCCGGCCCCCAGCGCCGCTTCTTTTGCGGCTCGCGCCGTCATATCGTAGACAAGGCCATGTACGGTCATACGCAAACCGCCCGCCGCGCTCGATGTGGCAAGCATTTCGCCGTAATCAAGGCTGCCGGTTCCTAATTTTGCGCACAACTCCGCTATAGCGCCGTTAAGCCCTATGCGCACATCGCCTTCAAGTACCGATGTAGGCGCCTGCCCCTGAGAAAGCAATGCGGGCTGATTGCTTTCTATGCCGGTAAAAGCGTTTACCAGCGTTGTTGTGGAGCCTATTTCCGCCACTAAAACATCAACGCGCATTTTTATTTCTTTTCATAATAGAGATTGGGAGTGTCCCTCTACTTTGAGTATAACGGATTTTCCGGCGCTGTACACAGTTACGGATGATAGAGTATAATCAAAAGAGGGAAGTTATTATGGCATTAGTAAAAGGAATGACTCTAAGCGGGTTTGAAATTCTGGATATTGTTGAATTGGCCGGCTTGGACAGCCGCGGCGTTTATGCCCGGCATATCAAAACCGGCGCGGAAGTTTTTCATATTGTCAATGACGATACGGAAAATACATTTGCGTTCGCGTTCAAAACGCTCCCGCATGATTCTAGCGGCGTTTTTCATATTATTGAACATTCAGTACTCTGCGGGTCAAAAAAGTATCCGCTGAAAGATCCGTTCATTACATTGGCACAGGGCAGTCTGCAGACCTATTTGAACGCGTGGACTTTTGCCGATAAAACAGTCTACCCCGCCAGTTCTTTGAACGAGAAAGATTATTTTAATTTAATGTCTGTGTATGGTGATGCTGTATACAATCCTAATGTAGCGGAATGGACTTTTTTGCAGGAGGGCTGCCGTTTTGAATTCGCGAAAGGCAAAGATGGAAACATTGATGAAAACAAGTTAGCCATAAACGGCATTGTTTACAATGAAATGAAAGGAGCATATTCCGCGCTTGATGAGTATGCGGAACAATGGGCGGTAAGGTCGGTGCTGCCGGATACTTTATACGCGCTCGATTCAGGCGGCGATCCGGCATATATTCCCCGTTTAACATATACTGAATTTATAAATACATACAAAGAATACTATTGTCCCGCCAATACGCTCGTTTTTTTGTATGGTAATATTGCTACAGAAAAACAACTCGAATTTTTGAATACAAGTTTTTTTGAAGGAAAGGAAGCCGGCAAAAAGGCTCCGCCCATTCCCAGCCTGACGCGCTGGACTGAACCGCGTTCCTTCGAGGTTCAGTCTCCGGCCGGCGCTGATAACAAGCGCACCGTGTTTATATCATGGCTTTGCAATGAATTCAATTTTGAGCATGATGACAGCAGCGCATGCCAAGCAAGCGCGCATAAAGCGCTTGCTCTGGATATACTCAGTGACATACTGATAGGGCATGACGGCTCCCCGCTTGCCAAAGCGCTTGTTTCATCCGGTTTAGGCGAAGATTTACCGGGTATATGCGGCTTTGGCGATGAATTAAAATTTCATGTTTTTGTGCTGGGGCTGCGCGGAGTCAGCGCCGGCGGTAAAAAGAAAACGGCAAAGATTGAAAAACTTATATTTAATGAGTTAAAAAAACTTGTTAAAAAAGGAATACCCAAAGCAGAAATCGAGGCGGCGCTCTTTTCCGAAGAATTTAATGAGCGTGAAATTAAGCGCCTCCATCAAGGGCCATGGGCGCTGGTGCTTTTGAGGCGCGCTCTTCGCGGCTGGCTCCATGGCGCGGCACCTTGGCAGACGCTTCTTGTTCAGCCCGGCTTTGAACGGCTGAAAGCCGAAGTGCGTGGAAATCCCCGTTTTTTTGAAGAGTTGATTCAGCGGGAATTACTAGATAACAAACACCGTGCTCTTGTTACTGTTGTTCCAAGTGAAGATTTCACGCGGCAGCGTGAAGAAACAGAAAAGAAATATATACATGAAAAAGAAAACGCCCTTGATGATATACAAAAATCTGATATACAAAAAAAGTGCGCTGAATTAGAACGTGTACAAAATGAAACGGATAATGCCGCGTTGATTCCGCACCTGTCATTAAGTGATTTGGAAACCGGTATCAGTCTTGTTCCTCGTACTCTGTATGACGCGGGAGGCATACCGGTTGTAAGTCATAAATTGTGGACTAATGGTATTACGTACGTGACACTGGCGCTGCCGGTTGATGTACTCAACTTTGATGATTATATCTATTTGCCGCTTTTTACGAATTGCTTAAACGCGCTGGGTTTGCCGGGCAGGCACTGGGCAGACGTTTCCGGCGAACTTGCCCGTGTCGCGGGGGATTTTTATGCATGCCTGCACAGCGGCGTACGGGGGTTGGGCGCCAGAGTCCGGGCAACGCCAACCGGTATGCTCCCGGTTGGCGAACGCGATTGGCTTCTTGTTCATTTCAAGACAACAGATGGAAAACTGCCTGATGCTTTTGCGCTTATTACCCGCATACTCAAGGAGGCGGATTTTGCCGATGCCAAGCGAATCCGTAATCTGGTTGAGGAAATGCGCAACAATATTTTTGCTGGGATGGCCGGTGCCGGTTCCCACCTTGCTGTAGTCCGCGCGGCCCGCGGGTTGAGTTTCAACGCCGGTATTTCCGAACTGTGGGGAGGGATTTCTCAAATTGACTTTATAAACAAACTTTCACTGGAAAAAGTTAAAGCCGTGTCTCAAAAACTAGGCTCGCTGCGTGACGCATTTGCCCGTGCCCCCGCTATTGCCGGCATTACCGGCGAAAATGAGCAAACAGTATTAGATTTGCTGGAAAAATGGGGCGCAGGGCGCGGGGATTGGGGATACACCGCTGCCGGCAGAACAGCCGCCGCTGTTAAATCCGCCGCTGTGCCTGAAGTTTTTGCTTCACCGTCACTGCAAACGGGTTTTGCCGCGCTGTGCGTGCCCTCGGCGGATTTGCGCACGGCGGAAGCGGCCGCGGAGACGGTGCTGGGGCATTACCTTTCTACGGGAGCGCTTTGGAAAAATCTGCGGATGAAAGGCAGCGCTTATGGAGCGGCCTGTTCGGCAAATCATGGGGGGGGGGCTGTATGTTTTTCAACATATCGTGACCCAAAGCCGGAGGTGTCACTGAACGCGCTGCCTGAAATTACCGGCGGCATAGGCCGTAAAACGCTTACGGCGGACGAATTGGAAAAAATGATTATCGGTGTTTACGCAAAAATTAAAGAACCGCACAGTCCGGGTAAAAAAGGCGGCCTTGATTTTATCCGTTTTCTAGACGGCATTGATGATACGCTGCGCCGCCGGCGTTTTACGCATATACTGCAAACCGGCGCAGGCGCGGTCGAAGATGCTGCGGCGCGCATAACCGAATGTATGAAAAACGAATACAAACCCGGAATATGTGTTATTGCGGGCAAAAAAGAAGCGGAAGAAGCGGCTGCGGTATTAGGCGCGGAAGTGCAAATGCTTCCTGTATAAGCGTAAATTTATATAATGGGCACTATTGTTTTAACGGTGTTTCGGCGCAGTACACCCATACTTCTTCTCGTAGTTATTTACCTTTCGTTTATAAGCCTTGGGCTACCGGACAGCTTGTTGGGGGCTGCATGGCCTTCAATGCATGCGCGCCTTAATGTTCCGCTCAGTTATGCTCCCTTTATATCCGTTTTAATATCATGCGGGACAGTTGTTTCAAGTGTGTTTGCTTTCAAAATATTAAAACGTTTTGGTGCCGGGCGTGTAACATGTTTTAGCATTTTACTTACTTCGGCCGTACTTGTATTTTTTTCATGTACTCATAATTTTTATCTGCTCTGTTTGTGCGCGCTGCCATTGGGGTTGGGTGCGGGCGCGGTTGATTCGGGATTGAATAATTATGTCGCGCTGCATTACCGCGCTTTGCATATGAATTGGCTCCATTGTTTTTGGGGGGTAGGCGCGTCTATAGGGCCGCTTATTATGTCGGCGTTTTTAATGCGCGATTCGGGAGCATGGTTTATGGGATACCGCGCTGTCGGTATGATTCAATGCTGTTTGTTTTTAATTTCACTGGCAGCCCTTCCATTGTGGGAAAACGGCAGGCCGGCGGATGCTCCCGGCGGCGCATCTGCCGCTGTTGAAAAAACAACAATGAAAGATTTATTGTCATTGCGGGGTGTAAAAAGCGCGGCGCTGATTTTTTTCTGTTATTGTGGAATTGAGGCTGTCTGCGGACTGTGGTCGAGTTCGTACTTGGTACGTGAATTCGGCATTGTGCCAGAAGAAGCGGCGCGCTGGACTTCCCTTTTTTATCTGGGAATAACCTGTGGGCGTTTTGTTTCAGGTTTTCTTACGCTGCGTTTGTCAAATGCTAAAATGCTCAAACTGGGAGTTTTACTGATAGCGGCCGGTATTATCTGTGCCAATATGCCTATTCCTTCGGTACGTGTTGTTTTGGTGGGGACGGGGCTTGTTATCATAGGATTGGGCTGCGCGCCTATATTTCCCACAATGATACACGAGACGCCTCGTCTTTTTGGCGCACGGTATTCGCAGGGAATTATCGGTTTGGAAATGGCCGCGGCCTATGTGAGCGCGTCATTCTGCCCGGCTGTTTTTGGAATCCTCGCTCAGACATTTTCGTTCAAATTCTTTTTTGCGGCCGTATCTGTTTTTTGGCTGACAATGATTTTTATGCTAAAAAAATTAGGGCAATTGCGGCGTGGCAGCGATTTGCT
>JAIRPM010000069.1 GCA_031257075.1 Spirochaetaceae bacterium | reverse complement strand
ATGCCTATAGTTCTGAATTAGACTGGAAACTAATGGAACCTTTAATTATAGACATTGAAAAAATCTGGCAAATAATAAAAACAGACTTTGAAGTTTCCCTAAAATTGCTATAGCCGTAGCGTTGCGGCGCATCTAAGCCCTTCCACAGCCCCTGCCCTCCGCGCTAAACTGAAGCATAGCGAGGTAACAAATGACAGCAGCAGCCATCAGACGGGAGTTAATGGCGGAACCGCCGGCGGCATTCGGGCCGCTCATCATTGAAACTGACTTAACGGCCGGCGCGCATGGCAGCGGACTCGTCATAGAGGGGGCGGAATTGGTAAACTTAGGGCAATGCCGGTGCGGCAAGTCACAAAAATTAAAGGCTTGCCGAAGCATTGAGTCAATCGGCGTTGTCTTAGAGCAGGATTGAATTTATGAAAATTGCGGTAGCGAGCGACCATGGCGGGTTTGCGCTTAAACAGGAACTAGCGGCGTTTTTACGGGCAAAGAATCTTGACATTATCGACTATGGCTGCAATTCGCCGGAATCGTGCGATTATGCCGTCTATGGTTACAAAGCGGCGCAGGCTGTAGCGCAAGGCATCTGCGACGGCGGTATTCTGGTCTGCGGCACCGGCGCGGGTATTTCGCTTGCCGCCAACAAGGTAACGGGGATACGGTGCACCCTCTGCGGCGACCCTGCCACAGCGCACCTTACCAAGCAGCACAACAATGCCAACATGATTGCCCTTGGCGGCCGCATCGTGGGCGGCGAACTTGCCAAAATGATTGTCGAAGCATGGCTTTCCGCCGAATTTGAAGGGGGCCGGCACCAACGCCGGGTCGGCCAAATCAGCCAAATCGAAGCCGGCATCTTTCAACCCTAATGCCGCCTGCCATCCTGCACAAACGCGGCGTTTTCATAACCGCAACCGGAACCGATACCGGCAAAACATACCTGAGCGCCCTGCTTGTAAAAAGCCTGAAAGCGGAAGGCATCCATTGCGCGTACTACAAACCTGTTCTCAGCGGGCTTATCCAAAGGCCTGACGGCGGCATCGACTCGGATGCCGTCTCTGTCGCGCAAAAAGCCGGCCTTGATGATTCATCGTGCGTAGTCTCGTATCAGTACAAAGCGCCTTTTTCGCCTCATCTTGCCGCCCGCCAGGAAGGGAATCCGCCGCGCCTTTCACGCATTATCGCCGATTGGAAGCGCGTCAGTGCCGCGCACAGTTTTGTCGTGGTTGAAGGCGCGGGCGGCGTTATTTGCCCGCTGCGCTGCGGCGCGGACGGCCTTTTATTGCAGGAAGCGGTGATAAAATCGCTCCGTTTGGACACGTTTATCGTGAGCGGCGCAGCGCTCGGCTCCATTAACAGCGCGGTATTAAGCGCCGCCTACCTGAAACAACGCCGCATAAGGGCGTTGGGTTTTATCCTCAACCGCTGGCATGGCGGCCTTTTGGAAGAAGACAACAAACTAATGATAGAACGCCTGTCGGGGCTGCCTGTGCTTGCCACCGTACAAGAAGGCGCGGACACACTCGATTGGCGCTAAAAAGAAAACCGCTCTATTTTATACATTACCCAGGTATACAAAACGCAGCCGCGACCGGGCGATTTTTTCCAGTTTGCGGAGCGTATCTAGGGGGGTCGGCTGCCTATCCGCGTAATGGTAGCGGGGAAAGAACCGTGTTATATGCAATGGAATTGTGGGAGAAACAGAAGCAATCCATGTACTCATCGCGTCCATTTCTTCGGGGGAATCGTTTTCACCGGGTATAACAAGGCAGGTAAGTTCAACATGGCAGCGGGCGGCGGCAAGGGTTATGTTATTTTTAACAAGGGCGAGCGCGGACGCGGCGTTCTTTGCCGGCAGGCCGGCTAATGTTTGGTAGTATGCGGCATTATATGTTTTCAAATCGATATTTACCGCGCCGGTAAACGGCAGCAGTTTTTCAAAATATGCTGAATTGATACAGCCGTTGGTAACAATTACATTATCCATATCACGCGCTTTTATATACGCGGCCGTATCGTATACAAATTCATATCCCGCGAGCGGTTCGTTGTAGGTGTATGCGATTCCTATATTTCCCGCGGCGCGCAAAGATTCCGCTTTAAGCGCCAATTCTTCTTTTGTGGTAAAACACGCTGTGCGGTATATAGTTTTATCGTCAACAGAACGGGGGCGGGACATTGAAATCGAATGGTTCTGGCAGAAAGGGCAGCGGAAATTGCAGCCGAAACTCCCTATAGACAGCACGAGCGAGCCGCTTTTATACCTGTTCAAGGGCTTTTTTTCTATAGGGTCAAGGGCGATGGAGGTAGTATATCCGTAATTGATACAGACAATTTTCCCGCCGTTGTTTGCGCGCGCGCCGCAAAACCCGCATTGGCCGTTCTTAAGCGCGCACGCATGCGGGCATACATCACAAACAAGAGCATCATTCATGGGACATTCCGGCCGCATACGCCGTTTTTTTGCCCCGTATCAGACAATAGCTCCTGCCGCCCGGCTCTATCTTTATGGGACAATTGCTTCCTCGATAGCGCCCCAGGGGCCTTTGATGCCTTCGCGGTCAATTTCCCAGCGGCCGCAGATAAAGACTTTTTTGCCCCGGTCGGCCTCGCCAAATTCAATATCAAACGGGGGTTTGGTATCAAAACCCGAATGGCTCAACAGAGAAATATCCTGCGGCGGAGCGTCCAGAGCCGCCCAGCGGATTTCAACGCCGCGCACGCCATGGGGTTTACCCCGGTGGTTTGAGCCTTCGTCCCGGTAATACACCAAAATATGCCGCCGCGTACCGGTATCCGGTTCCAGTTGCGGGGAGGTCGTGGGCGCGGGAACCGGGCTTTTGCCCTGTTTGTAAATCGTGATTTCCAGCGCCGCCTTATCCTCTTCCGTTACCGCCGGATTGTGGGCCAGATAGGCGGCGACGTAGGTTCTGATTGCCTTTTCCAGCGCTTTGCGGGTGTCGTTTTTGCGAACCGTGTCGATTTTGCCATGGTTGGGGTCAAGGTGCGCCTGGAAAGCCGCTTCAAAGTCGGTCAAAGGCTGGCCGAGCGTGGCTTGCGGGGTCGGAACCTGCCAACGGGAAAAGTTCTGAACCGAGAAAGCCGCCAAATTTTTAGCCCAATCAAGGAATTTTTCATCGGGACGAGGGATATAATCCGCCATAGTATACTCCTTGCGGCACCATGCCGGTGCCGCCGGCGGGAAACCCGCCTTTTTAAGATATTCGGGTCAAAGCGGCGCCTCTGCCGGTACCGCACCCGTCCCTAGTGTAAAGAAACACCCCTTCCCCGTCAAGGAACGCGCCTTCCGTATCTGGATACGCGGGTCTCGTATCTAGATACGCGGTTTCCGTATCTAGATACGCGGGTCTCGTATCTGGATACGCGGTTTGCGTATCTGGATACGCGGGTCTCGTATCTAGATACGCGGGTCTCGTATCTAGATACGCGGGTCTCGTTCCTAGATACGCGCCTTCCGTATCTAGATACGCGGGTCTCGTTCCTAGATACGCGGCTTCCGAATCAGCAATGGTACTCTTAGCCGCCTCCAACGTAACCTATAACAACGACTGAAAATCATTCCGGTCTGGAAGCGCCTGTACCGGCGAATTGAGCGGGAGGCTTGACTTTTCGAAGGAGAATGTCGAAGATGGAGTATCGGGTTCTAGGGAATTTTCTTGGTTCCTGCCGGAGCCGCTCAATAGAGGGGCATTACCAGCCGGGTTACCGGAAGTATGCCGATTGCCTGAGAGCGGCTCTAAATTTATATCTTTAAGATAGTGATGATAGTATTTATCCTCGCCTTGCTTCGTGTTTCTTATCGTTAGTATTGCTTCAAAAGGTTTTTCTTGTAAAATCGTTTCCCTTGAAAATTGCTTTTTGCATAATCAAAACATACTTTCTTTAACTCTCTATTATCTAAAAGTTTTTCCGGCTCGGACTCATTGAGTAATGTCCACACTCTCATTATCGGCAGCAGCGCCGCCGCTTGTGCCGGTTCAAAATTCATAACCACATCTTTATTTTTTCACCCTGACCGTTAAACCATTGCCCCTTCCCCGTATTTTTTGTAAGTTGAATTTGAACGGCCCGGCAGACCGGGCAAAACCAATTACAAAATCAGGAGCAAAAAATGGACACACAACAACCACAGAACGGCGGACAGGAAGATGTCCTCCAGCG
>JAIRPM010000138.1 GCA_031257075.1 Spirochaetaceae bacterium | reverse complement strand
GACGCGATGAAATTGCTGGAAGGGCTGTCCCTAAAGGGCACCGTAAAATCCGGCGAGAAAGTCGTCAAAGACATCTGCGGAACAGGCGCGAATTTTATTTCGACAAGAACATTGTGAAGTAGTGGGTAGTGGGTAGAGGGGACAGGGGACAGTTGGTTCAAGACGGAAATCAAGTACTAACGCGGATTACATCGTTAGCGCTGATATACCGGACAAAAGGCTGCCCCTACCCCTATCCCCTACCCTCTAAAAAAAATAGAGACTTTAGAGTCCAAAGGAGAAGGTTATGAATGTATACCTTGCTGAATTTATTGGAACGGCCTTTTTGATTCTGTTGGGTGACGGTGTTGTCGCCAATGTGATTCTTAAAGGCACGAAGGGTAACGGTTCGGGCTGGATCGTTATCACAGTCGGCTGGGCGACGGCGGTATTGGTGCCGGCGCTTATGTTTGGAGCGGCATCCGGCGCTCACTTTAACCCGGCGCTTACAATTGCGTTGGCGGTTGTGGGTATTACCCAATGGGCGGTTGTTCCGGGCTATATCGGCGCGCAATTTTTGGGCGCGATGGTTGGCGCTTTCCTTGTGTGGCTTATGCACAAAGACCACTTTGACGCCACCAGCGACCCCGGTACTCAGTTGGGTGTATTCTGTACCGGCCCCGCTATCCGTAATCCCAGCCTTAACCTCGTCTGCGAAATTATCGGCACATTCGTGCTGCTCTTTACGCTTTCGTATGGCGTGGGGCAGGCTTCGGACGGCGGTATTGGCGCTATCGGCACATGGCGGGCGTGGGCAGTCATTCTCACGATTGGTATCTCCCTCGGCGGCACCACAGGCTATGCCATCAATCCGGCGCGTGACCTTGGTCCGCGTATCATGCACGCCATTCTCCCGATGAAGGGCAAAGGCTCCTCAGACTGGGGCTATGCGTGGATTCCCGTGGTAGGCCCGGTTATCGGCGCCATCTTAGGCGCGGTCGCTGCCAAAGCAGTGTTCGGCGGCTGATTTACGCGCGCCGCGTCAACAGCGCCGCCAACTTTGTTGACGGCGCTATTGGTGTTTTCTTTGTTACAATCCGGCGATAGATGCGTTTACGGTGTCAACGCTGCCTTTGATTTTTCAAATTACTTTTTTGGTCTGCCATTTGCCGTTTAGCCAGCGGATAGTAAAAATGCTCCCCCGGAAGAAAAAGTCCAGCCCCATTCCCATCCATACGGCAAGAGCGCCAAAATTAAAAACATACGCAAATATAAATGATGATGAAATGCGTACAAACCACATTGTACAGATGGCTGTATACATTACAAACTTGGCATCTCCTGCGGCGCGAAGCGCGTTGGGCAAGCCGAAACTAAGCGGCCATGCTATCGAAGATGTTATACAGTGCAGACGCAGAAAAGTTTTGGTAAGCGCGGCCGCTTCTGAAGACAAATTAAAAAGGCCAAGCCATCTGTCAAGAGTAAATAAAATGAGTATATTGAGCGCTGCAAGCGTTATATACATTAGCCGCATCAATTTGAACGTCCAATGCTTTGCGCTTTCATAATCTTTTGCACCTATACACTGTCCCGCAACGGTAAGGAGCGCCATACAAAAACCGGTGCCCGGCATAAACACGAATGATGCAACCGAGCCGGTTATCGCATTGGCTGCCAGCGCCGCCGTGCCAAAACTGCTTACTACACGGGAAAGCAGTATTTTCCCTATCTGAAAAACCGAACTTTCTACCGCGCCCGGTATGCCGATGTTTAATATACGTTTTATCATTACCGGTTCAAGTTTTGTTGTATGTAAATTTTCAGGATATATAGGCAGCAGGCGGTTGTGTATTTGCATTATAAACATAATTATGGAACCGGCAACACGGCAGAGCAGCGTAGCAAGCGCCGCCCCTGTTACTCCCATCTTAAACACAAAAATAAAAAGCGCATTTCCCCCAATATTGATAATATTCATCAAGAGTGCGGTAATCATTGGCAGCCTGCTGTTCCCCGCCGCGCGAAAAAGCGATGAGGACGCGGTATATAGGGCAAAAAAAGGCATGGAAAGCGCCGTCAGCCAAAAATAACGCCTAGCGTTTTCCATTACTGACAATTCGATATTTCCGTATATAAGCAATAATATGTATTTGTACGAAAACAGAGTCGCAAACATTATTACCAATGATACAATACTATTTGTGAGAAGCAGTTGTTTTGATGCATTTATCGAATTGTTTGTATCACCGCGTCCAATATATTGACTTACCACTACAGAACCGCCTGTCGCAAGGGCGCTGAACGCGATAATCAGCAATTGGTTGATTTGGTCTACAAGCGACACTCCAGAAATCGCGTCTTCGCCAACCGTTGTTACCATTGCGGTATCAGCAATACCTATCGTTACGGCAAGGAGTTGTTCAAGAATAAGCGGCCAAAGAAGCCGCCAAACGCTTTTATTTGACCACTGTTCCATCATTATATGCTGCCGACACTGCTCCGCGCCAAAACGCGGGGACAAACAATACAAATACAGTCCATAATTCAAGACGCGATACAACCATGATGAATGAATAAAACCACAAGATATGGCTGGGGAATATGCCGAAATTACTGCCGGGCGCAATACCGCCAAATCCAAGCCCAATATTGCCCATTATAGCGAGCGCCGCGTTTATTGATGTCCACACATCAACGCCGCAGGCCGTTGTGTATATACAGCAAATAAACGTTGTCAAAAGATAAAGAAACACAAATCCGGCAGTACCATATACAATTTCAGGACGCGCCGCTTTTTTATTTAGTCTGATGCTAAACACGCCGCACGGATACAGCATGCTCTTGCTTTCATGTAATGTTTGTTTCCACAAAATAACATGGCGTATAATTTTTATACCGCCGGCAGTACTGCCTGAACAGCCGCCCAAAAACATAAGCACAAAAAGAATCATTTGCGCAAGCGGCGGCCAGTGGTCAAATTGCGCAAACGCAATTCCGGCAGTGGTAAGAATTCCGGCAACCTGCGCTGATGCAAATATCAAAGCCTGCTTAACTGAACCATATTGAGGAACGATGCAGAAGGCAACAACGCATGTTGCTGCGGCAAATATACCTACAAATACGCGGAATTCGGTGTTGGTAACAATATCGCGGAATTTACCTTTTATCAAAAAGAAAAACAGGTTGAAGTTTGTTGCCGCAAGCATCATAAAAACAGTTGATATAACAAGAATATAGGTACTGTTATAGGACAAAAGCCCCTCATTCTTTGTGCTTACGCCGCCGGTTGCCACAAGTGAAAGCGCATGGCATGCCGCGTCAAAAAGAGTCATACCGCCAAGTTTATAGAGCAGTATAAGAATCAAAGTGAGTACAAAATATACAAGGTAGAGAAGCCGCGCTGTCGCGGCAATACGCGGCGTGAGACGGTCTTTTTCCGGGCCGGTAGTTTCGGCCTTTATCAACTGGAACCCGCCTACGCCGAGCAACGGCATAAGCGCTACACTCAGAACAATCACCCCCATGCCGCCCGCCCAGTAACAAAGCGCTCTCCAAAGGAGCAGTGAGGCCGGCAATTTCTCAATCTGGTTTATAACACTCACTCCCGATGTAGAGAATGCGCCGGAACTTTCAAAGACAGAAACACAAAAACTGAAGCCTTCATCCGAAAAAAAATAGGGCAGCGCCCCCATGAGTATAAGCAAAAACCAACTTGCGCCCACAATAACAAAACCGCCGTTGCGCGTTATTCGTACAGGATGTTTTTTGATAGTAACGGCGAGCGGCAGGGCGCATACCAAACAAATTCCTAACGTCAACCCAAGAGCCCGCGCCATACATACATCTTGAGCCGCTGCCGCCATCCCAAGCGGTATAACAACCAACGGTGCCAGAAAGGTTTGCGCAATGAGAGGAATTCTGAGTAATAATAAGAGCCGCATAGTTATTTACGATTTGGACATAAAACAGGGATAGTTACCGTCTTCCCTTCCTCTGTCCTGTCAGTTCCAAATACGCAATTTCCGCAAGACCAAAGTCAGCGTTTTTGCTAAACGTTTTGGTGTATTCATCATACAGCATATCTTCATAAACCTCACCCGCAAAACCGGTGTTAATCAATCCGGTCTTTTCAACCGTTTTGCGCATCCCATTTACCAGTGTTTTAAGTACAAATGTTTCCAGCGCTTCGCATTGTTCGTAGAGTTTATCCGTCTTGTCGATGCGCGGTTTGCCCTCCGGCATTGCGGCGCCATGTAACATTGCGGCAAATCCATCATCTTTTGGCGGCGCAGCAGTCATTGCGCCGTAGCGCCGCAATAGGGCGTTTTCACCCTGTAGTTTTCCTTGATGAAAACTATTCAGAACTTGTGTATCCATAAATTCCTCCCCATAAGTACCTTATCGGAATTTTTTACGGGTATCTGATAGAAGAAAAACACGGTGGCTTTTCCCTGGACAACGCTGATTAAATCCCCGATGGAATTTAATCAGTGCTTTCCTCGATTTTTGCGGAAGGGGGGACTTGAACCCCCATGCTTGCGCACCAGATCCTAAGTCTGGCGTGTCTGCCAATTCCACCACTTCCGCTAAAGCAAACTTATACCGCGCCAAAAACCGCGCCGCCGGCTGCTGAACCAACCTGCGCCGCATAACGTTCAAGGTAACTGCCTGCCGGCGCTGCCGGTACAGGCGGCTGCCATACGGCTTTGCGTTTAGCAAGCTCGGCGCTGTCTAGCCGAAGGTTGATAGTCCGAGCGGGAATGTCAATGGCAATACGGTCGCCTTCTTTTACAAGGGCGATAGCGCCGCCAACTGCCGCCTCTGGAGAGACGTGCCCTATAGCCGCGCCTTTGGTTGCGCCGGAAAAACGCCCGTCGGTGATAAGGGCAACTTTGTCATCCAAACCCATACCAGCAAGCGCGGCGGTAGGGGCGAGCATCTCTTTCATGCCCGGCCCGCCTTTCGGCCCTTCATAACGTATCACCACCACATCGCCGGGGCGTATTTGCCCGCCGGTAATAGCGGCAAAAGCGGCATCTTCACCGTCAAAAACACGAGCCGGCCCTTCGTGCGTAAGCATAGATTCTGCCACAGCGCTCTGTTTAACAACACAACCGTCAGGGGCAATATTGCCCCACAAAGCCGCAAGTCCGCCGGTAGCGCTATATGGTTTGTGAATAGGCCGAACTATGTTTTCATTATGATTGGCCGCGTTTTTCAACGCGCCGGACAGTTTGCCGTACACCGTAGGCGCGTCAAGGTCAAGAAGGTTTTTCTTGGCAAGTTCAAAGAACACCGCAGGCACGCCGCCGGCCGCATCCAATTCTTCTATCGCAGTAGCGCTTGCCGGCGCAAGTTTGCAAAGATTGGGTGTTTTGGCGCTCACTTCATTGAGTATTTTCAAATCAAGAGTAATGCCCGCTTCACGAGCAATGGCAGGCAAATGAAGAGCAGTATTGGTCGAGCAGCCAAGCGCCATATCAAGGGTGAGTGCGTTCAAAAAGGCGCGTTTTGTAAGCACGGCTCTGGGACGGATGCCTTCTTTCAGGGTTTCCATTATCTGCATACCCGTTTTTTTGGCAAGGCGGAGTCGGGCGGCCATAACCGCCGGAATCGTACCATTACCGGGCAGTGCCATGCCGAGTGCTTCGGTAACGCAATTCATTGAATTGGCGGTAAACATACCGGAACACGACCCACAGCCCGGACAGGCGGTGTTTTCCAGCTCGGCAAGTTCAGCCTCGCTCAAGGTGCCGGCGGAAACCATGCCGACCGCCTCAAACATCGTGGTAAGCGTGAGAGTTTTCCCGCCGCGACCGCGCCCTGCCAGCATAGGGCCGCCTGAAACAAAAATAGACGGAATGTTGACACGGGCTGCGGCCATAAGCATTCCGGGGACGATTTTGTCGCAATTGGGGATAAAAACGAGCGCGTCAAAGGCATGGGCAAGCGCCATACACTCGACCGAATCAGCGATAAGTTCGCGGGTAACGAGTGAATAGCGCATACCTTCATGCCCCATAGCAATGCCGTCGCATACGCCAATAACGGGAAACTGTACAGGAACGCCGCCTGCCATACGAATACCGTCCGCTGCCGCTTTGGCCACTGTGTCAAGGTGGATATGCCCCGGCACGATGTCGCTTTTCGCTACGGCAATGCCGACCAAAGGCCTGTCAAATTCCTCGTCAACAAAACCAAGCGCTTTGAACAAAGACCTGTGCGGCGCGCGGGAAATGCCTTTTTTTACGGCATCGCTTTTCATCTATCTCTCCAAAACAAATTCCACACGGCGGTTTTTCCACCGGTTGGCGCTGTCTTTGCGGTCAACGACCGGCCTTGTGCCGCCGATGCCCGCCGCATTCAAGCGGTTCTTTACGCCATGGTCTACCAAGTATTGGCGGACAACGTCGGCACGGCTCTGCGAAAGCGGGCCCAAATTGTCCTGTTTTTCCTCGCGCTCGGTTCCGGTAACGTTGTTTGCATGCCCTTCTACGGTAATACGGTATTCAGGATAGCGTTGCAGCGCCTGCGCCACACGGTCAAGAATGTTAAGATTCTTTTCTATTACAGGTTGAGGCAGGCCTTTGTCAAAGTCCGCTTTATTTTCGCGGAAGTTGATAGCAGGCACACGAATGATTAGACGGCTCCCATCTTTGCGGACAAGAATATCAACGGCAATGATGCCTTTAACTTCGGCATTCTGTTCTTGCGTATCCTGCACGGTAAAAATGTACGGGTAGTCCATCGCGGACTCGACCTCTTCTTTGCCGTCTGAAGATTTGCCGTTCCATGTAAGCGCCGGCGGAATGTCGGACTTGCCGTTAGCCGACCAGAACGGTTTACCGGTGGGGTCAAGGATGACAAAATCCCATGAAGCAAGCGGAATTTGGCGCTGAACGTCCAGTTTGATGGTGAGCAGGTCGTTTGTACCGTCTCCATCCGGGCTAAATTGCTCAGGTGTCGTGGTAACGGCAGCCACAGGCGGAGCGCCGCAGACAAACGGCTGCGTTTCTGCTCGAACCGTTGCGCCGCTCGCATAGTTGATTTCCAGTTTGCCAACAAAACTGCCCATTGCTATACCGCCGGTGCTAAGTTTGCCATTCCAGTCAAAAATGAGTTGCCCGCTGGAAGGGAATTTTTCGTTGGAATGGGCAGGCCGCGCAAACACAGCATCTGTAGTTACGCTTCCCGCACCGCCGCTGGCCGCTGTGCCCATCGTTGAAGCCGGTACTACTTTGAAACTCCACGAAGCAATTTTACCGGCATCAGTTGCCTTGAGCGTAAAGGTTTGCGACCTTGTTTTGCCGGACGGGGCAACTTCCGCAAAAGCGCGCCCCGCTTCGGCATCCTTAGGCGTGGGGTCATAGCGTATGTTGGTAACGCTTGCCGGTGGGGATTTGTTGCCTGCCAAGTCAACGGCTTTCACCGAATAGGTATAAACGCCGTCAGGGAGCGACACTCCCGCATTGTCCGTGCCGTTCCAGACGAGCGCGGAAGGCGAGGTGTCACGCCAATCAAACGACCACACCACCTTGCCCGCTTCGTTGGCAATTTCACTATGCCACAAGTCCTCGCGGCTGCCGGACTGCCCTATTGTAAGGGTTGGCTTGGCGGACTGCCCAAAGTTCTTTTCCGCGTCTGTAGGCTGTTTGAGCGTAATAGACGGCGGCGTTGTGTCAACAAACACCTCGCAGCGCCGCGATTCTCCATAGTTGCCGTTATCGTCCCTGGCGGAGAAATAGAAAATATACTTTCCGTCAGGAACCTGTGCCCCGGCGGTCGTTTTTCCGTTCCAAACCACATTCCTGGGCACAGGAACGCTTTTTTTCGGCTTAAAAAACGCGGCAAGTATTGCCTTTACATTTTTTAGGTCGAATGTTACCTCGTCTATTTTTTCTTCACGCGAAAACACTTCACGTCCCGCGCTGTCGGCAACAACGAATTTCCATCCGTATATAAACCGGCTGTCCGCTATCGAAAAGGGAATAGAGAGTTCATCTTTTATGCCATCGCCGTTGGGCGAAATATAGTAGCGCTCCTGCGCGTTTGCCTTTGTTGCGCCCAGTGAAACAAACACGGTAACAACCGCGAGTGCCGCAAGAGGCACCGTTTTGGGCGCGTTATGTAAATTCTGATTTTTCATAGTTTCTCCTTATTAGTCGTTTTTTATAGTTCCGATTTTGATGTCCGGCGGAACTGTGTCGCGGACACCAAAACTGGCCGACAGCCCCAGTGAATGGAGATGAACGTCCTTTTCACGCCGCTGCCATGTCCCGTCCACCGTAATGTCCGTCTGGTCAACACCGCGTTTTTTAAAGAGTTGGCTGTCCGGTGTCTTCACGGCAAACTTTATGCCAATGCCTACGTAAGGCAAATGAACACCGCCGGTTTCGTTGCCCCATTCCTGAACGCTTTCCCACAAATCCAAATCCCAGCCTGCGGAAATATATACGTGTTCGGCAATGAGAGCCTGCAAACCGGCGTTAAAAAGGATATTGCTAAACGTTGGAAAGGCTATGTCCGCTGAAATGCCAAGATTGAAATTCTTTGCCTCTACAAGATGCGCGGCAACACCGGCTTTTGGGGTAAACAGAGCCGGATACGAGCGAATTTGGATTTTCAAATCCTCCATCTCCCTCTGCGTATCTTCACTGCCGTATTCGGTAAAAGTCTTGCCCAAATTCTGCATAACGATGGACAACCGTACCTGTTTGAAAAAGGCGAGTTTCTCTACACGAATCCACGCCCCCACATCCGCCGCGACAAAAAAGTCGCGGTAGCCGTCATAGAGCAGCGCTCCGCTGGAAACGGACAACCCCAAATAAAAGTTGGACGTTACATCGCGCGCCCAGCCCAGCCGGCCAAGCGCCGCATTTCCCAAACCAAGCACATTTTCAGCAAAAATCCCCTGTCCCGCAACGGAAAACACACCGAACCTTGTGGGAATGCCTACTCCAAGGTGAAACGACGCGTCATTGGTTATATCGTCGGCCGCTTTCAAAAGGCCGGTGTACCCCGCATCTGCCGAAAGACATTGCAAATCGGCCGCGAGCGCCGGATTCATCGTAAACGAGTACGAGCCCGTAACAAAAAGCGGGCCGCCTGAAGCCGAGTCCGCGTTTACAATAAAACGCGGATGCCCATAAAGAAGCAAACTCCCGCTGCCGGGTGCTTGCTTCCACTCATCGGCAAAAAGCGCCATACCGCCCGCGCCAACAAAAAAGAACGCGGCCATACAAAGCCAACGGCCTAGCCCGCGTTTTAAACTAATGTAATTCAATTTTTTGACCTCCCAAAAAATTTAAGATTGCTTACAGTATAAATTATCTGCTATGTTTAGGAAAGGGACGTTGTACGCTTTATAAAACTTCCGCACTGATTTATGCAGCCGCTCATTCGCCATTCCTTGAAAATTAAAGAATGGCGCAATCGGCGTTACCCTGAAAACAACCTCTTCCCAAAACATACCTTTATCAGCATACTATGAAGTATGGATATTCATTGTCTAACTACCGGTGAATTTCAAACAAACTGTTACATTGTTCCGCTTGCGCCCGGCGGCGAGCCGCAAGCCCCAGCGCCCGGCCGAGGCGGAAAAACAAGTGTTCTAGTCATTGACCCGGCCGCTGAACCGGATGTGATTATCAAGACGCTGGACGATAATAATTTTTTTCCTGAGTATATCCTCCTCACCCATGGGCATTATGACCATTGCGCGGCGCTTCCCGCGCTATACCTGCATTACAATCAGGAGCCTGTCATAGGCATAACTGCCGGCGACAAACACTACCTGGGCGCGGCATCGTACCGGACGCATTACGACAGTTTTAATGCGATAGGGTTTACACAATTTATTGATGACCTAAGAGACCATCCGCTGCCGGAAGCGGGTGTTATTTTGAACGAAGGCGATACTGTAGGCGATTTTACCTGCCTGCTTACCCCCGGGCATACCGAAGGCTCCTGCGTGTTCTATAACGAGCGCGAACAGATACTTTTTTCCGGCGACACGCTTTTTCACGGCGGTTTTGGCCGTACCGACCTGCCCGGCGGTAACGAACAAAAACTTATCGCAAGCCTGCGCCGGCTTTTCACGCTGGACGGCAATGTGCGCGTATACCCGGGGCATGGCTGCCAAACCTGCATCCAGGACGAGCGCTAAGGCGCACCCGCATTAGCCCCCGCTGGAATTTAAGCGCGCTGTCCCAAAACTCGCTTTACCCGAAATATCAAGCGGCTAAAGGTAAAAACTGGTCAAACTACTTGTATACCTTATGGCACAACATTGTATAGTAAAAGCACTATTAAGGAGACATTTTATGGCAAAAAAAAGATCGGGAACCGGAAGTTCCCACTTTTCCTTGTCCGGTAAACGGGGCATGGAATCGCTTTTCCTGTTTGTTACCGGAAAATGCAACTCAAATTGCGCCCATTGTTTTTATGCCGGAGATATGAACAGGAAAGAGAGCGATCTCACTCTTGATGAAATCAAAAAGATTTCCGGGAGCGCCGGAGA
>JAIRPM010000102.1 GCA_031257075.1 Spirochaetaceae bacterium | reverse complement strand
CACGCGCCCCACATTCAGGCAGACGCGCCGCAAATTTAGGCAGACGCGCCGCTCGTTTAGGCAGACGCGCCACACGTTTAGGCAGACGCGCCACACGTTTAGGCAGACGCGCCGCTCGTTTAGGCAGACGCGCCGCTCGTTTAGGCAGACGCGCCGGCGGGGGCTACCCCCAAAGCGCTTTTTCATGTACACTAGGGCAATCTTATCAATAAAGGAGACGTAAAAAAGTATGTCTGCTTCTAAAGACTGGCTCCCGCATCCCCGCGCGGAGCAATTAAACATGGCAAAGATATGGTATACCATTTTGGATGCCAAAAAGACCCCGTGGAGTATCCCCGCGGATGTTCTCTCGGGCTTCCAAACCGCTATTTCCAGCGCCGGGACTATACTCGGCCAACTGACATCCCCCGAACGGACATCGGTTATCACGGCGGAAGCGAACCGTATCTTCGGCGACCTCACGGCGCGGATGCGGTTTATCAAAGACCGCTACCTCAAAGAACCGCCCCTTGAACCGGAAGACTTCGTGTCCCTCCTCCTGAGCATACCGGACAATTCAAGAACGCCCCGCGGCGAGCCCCGCGCCCAGATGACGGCCGAAATACGCCGTTCCGGCACCGATATGCTGATACTCGCCTACAAATACGCTGAAGGCACCGAACATCTTGCCGACCCCCACACGGATGTGAGCAAGCAGGTGCGCTGGGGCGTGCTGCCGCCCCATGGGGATGCCCCCGCCGGCACCGACATGGCCAAAGCGCCGGACGGCCCGCTCGAACTGCCCAATGCGATAGACACCCGCCGCAGGACGGATATCATCAATTTTCCGGTAGGCTCATCCGGCAAGACGGCCTATTTCTGCATCCGCCTCCACAACGGCAAATCCGGCTACGGCCCATGGTGCCCGCTGTTCCAGGCGGTAATCCCCTGACGGTGCCGCTGTATGAAAACTGCTTTTTTACGGAAGCGGGATCTGCCTGTGCTGGCCGGATACGCCTTCGCGGGCCTCTGGGTTCTGTTTACGTTTATCCTCATAGGCTGGGTGTTCTTCGCGTCACTGTCAACATCGAGCGAAATTTTTTCGGGCGCGCTCTTCCAATTCAAAAGCGGCCTCCACTTTGAAAATTATATAAAAGCATGGAAAACCCAGCGCGTCTCCGTCTTTTTTATGAATTCGCTCCTCTACACGGCGGTCTCATGTACGGCGATAATTTTGATTGCCGCGCCGGCCGCATACGCCCTGTCCCGCTTTAAGTTCCGCGGCAGCGCGCTGATTCAAAACATGTTCGCCGCCGCGCTCGGAATTCCCGTGATAATGATTATTATGCCCCTCTTCGGCATCGTTTCCGGCCTCCGCCTCACCAACAACCGCTGGGTGCTTATGTTCCTCTACACCGCGATGAACGTCCCTTTCGCCGTATTCTACCTCTTCGCCTTCTTCCGTAACCTTAGTTTTTCCTACGAAGAAGCGGCGGTAATGGACGGCTGTTCCCCCATCGCCGCCTTTTGGAAAATTATCTTCCCCCTCGTGCAGCCCGGCCTCGTTACCCTCACCATTTTCAACTTCATCACCATTTGGAACGAATACTTTATGTCGCTGATTTTCGCGGGACGGCAGGCGGTGCGCCCCGTTGCTGTCGGCCTCTACACGATGATTCAATCGATGCGTTATACCGGTGATTGGGGCGGAATGTTTGCCAGCGTCGTCATCGTTTTTCTGCCGACCTTCGTTCTGTATATCTTCCTGTCCGGCCGAATCATCAAAGGCGTAACCGCCGGCGCTATCAAAGGATAACTATGGCCGCCCCCCGCATCTACCGGAGCGTTTTGAAACTGAAAGGGTCGCCGCTCGAAGGCGAAAATCCGCTGCCGTTTTTCCGGCAAAAGGACTTTGACTGCGCCGGAGCGGAAGGTTTCCCGCCGGATAAGTACGCCGGCTTCGGGCGGGAAACCGGTTTCCGCGTCCTGCCCTACCGGATGCAGGACCGCTATACCCGCGCGCTCGTTGATATCGAATTGCCTTCGGCCGTTCTTGAAAACGAATACCTGAAAGTTGAAATAGCGCCGTCTCTGGGAGGCCGGCTCTGGTCGCTTTTTGATAAAAAACGCGGGCGCGATATAGTCTACCGCAACCCGGTGTTCCGCCCCGCAAACCTTGCAATACGCGAAGCATGGTTTTCCGGCGGCATTGAATGGAATATCGGCCGATTGGGGCATACCGTCCATACCTGCTCCCCCGTTTTCGCCGGAATTGTACAGGATAAGGCCGGCGGCGCGCTGCGTATCTGGGAATTTGAACGGCAGAGCGGGCTTTTCTGGCGGATTGAATTGTCCCTCGCCGAGAATTCGCCCGCGCTGTTCGCCTATACCCGCGTTGAAAACATGGATGCCGCCGCCAAACCCTTTTACTGGTGGGCTAATGCCGCCGTTCCCCAAACAAACAGGACACGGGTTCTCAGCGCTTCGGACGAAGCCCTCTACTTGGTAACGGCTGCCCTCCCCGTAAAGACGCTTGCCCCCTGCACCCTGCCGCATATACCCCCGCTCCCCGGTAAAGATGCCAGTTATCCCGCCGGAGCGGAACATTATGTGGAATATTTTTTCCAAAATGACAGCCCGCGCAGCCCGGGCGTTCCCTGGGAAGCGGCTTTCGGCGAAGATGCCTACGCTTTTGCCGAAGCGTCTACCGCGCCGCTCGTATACCGGAAAATGTTTTGCTGGGGAAACGGGCGCGGCGGCCGGCGTTGGCAGGATTTTTTGACGGCACCCCCCGCCGGCCCCTACCTTGAAGTGCAGGCGGGCATAGCGCCTACGCAGCTCCATACCGCCGAAATTGCCGGCGGCGCGGTTGTCGATTGGGCGCAGGCTTTTAGCGGCATCCAGCTTGAGCCGGAAAAGGCGCATGCGCCCGATTATAACGCGGCTTGCGCCTATACCGAACAGGCTGTCCGCGCCGCATTCCCGCCGGCCCTTTTGGAAGATGCCCTGGAAAAAGGACGCGAGCGCGCCGGCCGCTCTGCGGAAATTGTCCATGAAGGAAGCGGCTGGGGCGCTTTGGAACATCTGCGGAACAGGCCGGTTCCGGCCGGATTGGACTTCCCTTTGTCATCTATCGGCGCGGACGAAGCGCCGTGGGCGGCGCTTGCCCGGGACGGCCGCTTTCCGCCATGCGGCCCCGGCGAACCGCCCGGCGCATTTGCCGGAATAGATGCCGGCTGGGACGCGCTGCTGGCGGCAAGCCCGCCCGGTGATTGGCGCGCCCCCTACCATCTCGGCGTAAACGCCTGCGAAAAAGGCGATAGAGAAACGGCTCGCCGGCTTTGGCTGAATTCAATTGACTGCGCCGCAAATCCTTGGGCTTACCGCAACCTGGCTTTGATTGCCGCCGATACGGAGGCCGCTCTGGCTTATTACCGTAAAGCATTGGAATGCGGCGGTACGCCCCTAAGCATCGCGGAAGAATACATCCCGCTTTTGGTAAAAGCGGGCAACTGGGACGAGGCCTCTGCCGCGCTCGATACCTATATGCGTGAATACGGCGTTCTTTTGGAAAACAGCCCCTGCGCCCTGCTCAATGCCGCCGCCCGCCTTGCGCTGGAACGCGGAGATGACGCCCTTCTTGACCGTATCTGCGCGCTGGAACCGGCGCACATCCGCGAAGGGGATAATACGCTTTTTGAAATATGGGTTGAACGGGAAACGCGCCGCCATGCCGCGCGCGGCTTGGACACCGCAGCCGCAAAAGCCCTCGTGATGAACGGCCTGTCATCGGGAACGCTCTCCGCGCCGCGCCGCATAGATTTCAGAATGTTTACTTAAAGTTAAACCGTTCCGGCTGCTACTGTTCCAATTTGACAATCATAAAACCGGCAGCGCCTATGTTCCAGTTGTCGCGTTCTTCCCAAAAGGCTATAAGATTGCCGCCGGCGCAGCCCGCTCCCGTCCAGAAAAAGTTTTCCGGCAGTATCGGCAGCGCCTGTTTTTTAATGGCCGCGTTGCCGCCATAGTAGAACACGGCTGCCGGCGCGGCACCGCGCTCGCTTACAAGCAGTACGGATTGTTCGTAATCATCCCCGGCGTTCATCGCGTAGAGCGGTGTTGCCGTGCCATCTGTTTTTGCCGCCGCGCCGGAAAAGGCTAGTTTTCCGGCGGTATCGGTAAAAAGCGTCAGGTGCCAGTTTCCGTCTTGGGAAACGCCGCTTTCAACAAGGAGCGCGTTTACAAGGGGCGGCAGAACGGAAACCGCGGTAACTTTGAGCGGCGCAAACGCTTCATAAAAAGCGGCCTCCCCTACTTCGTCGATTTTCTGAGAAACACCGGACGCTTCGGCGCGGTAATAATGATTCGCCGGTTTCCCCTGCGTCGATTTGTTGCGCGCCTTAAAATACCACCACCCTTGCGCCGTAGGGAAAAACGTCTCTATGTCCCAGCCGTCCGCGCCGGCAAATTGTTCAAAAGCGGGAATAAGAGGGTTTGTCAAAAGGGATTCGCCCGGAACAAGGGCAAAAAACTGTTTGAGCGGCGGCGGAAGACCGGCCTCCAGGAAAAAATCATGGCCGCTCAAAATAACGGTAGGCCGCCCGTCAAAATAAAAAGGTATACTTGCTGTCGCGCCGGGAAACCATTCGGTTTCTTCGAAGGCATAAAAGAGCAATTTGCCCGGTTTGTCAGGCAATACGGCCAAAAAGCCATAACGGTTGACCGCCGCGGCAAGCCCGTTTTCAAAGGGGAGCAGCCCCGTAGCATGGCGGGCAACAGGCCATGGCGAAAATTCGTTAAGCGCGGCATCTTCGACACGTTTCAAATGGTTGGGAATAAGAGGCGCAAATTCAAACCAGAGGGGTGTTTTTCCCGTCATAATGACGGCTTGCGGCGTATGGGGAAACACGTTGTTTCCGTGCCCGGCAGGCTGCGGCGGAGTTTCCGGCATTTTTGGTTTGCATCCGTATAGGCAAAGCAGGCTCAAAAGAATCACCGCCTGCCCTATGCGGCAATTCATACAGGCAAACCGTCCTTCAGCACCGTTACTTCGCGGCCGTCCGGCATATACGCAATGATATCCGGGCTGCGGACAACGGCATCAAGGTGTATCAAGGCGGGAGCATCCTCGTCATAATTCTGCCCTATAGCAAAGTGGCATGTTTGAAAGCATTTCTCATCTTCCAGCATATTGCCGGTTATTCGCGCCTCGTTGTTTAGCCCTATTCCCAGTTCGCCGATATTACGGGCATTGCGGGCATAAATTTCACCCTTGCCCGGCGGCAGTTTTCCCTGTTTTTCAAGGGCAAAAGCGTTTTTCTCGGCAAGCATAATGGTATCAAGAAGCGCGTCCGCCTCTTTCCCGCCGGAAATGGCGCTGACAAATCCGCCTTCTACTTTGCAGATAACGGGTTGTTTGATAAGCATGTCCCCGGTATTTGTGCTTATAGAACCGTCAAAAACGATAGTGCCATTGGCGGTACCGTTTTCCGGGCTTATAAAGGCTTCGCCGGCCGGCAAGTTGCCGCCCGACCCCATAAACGAAAAATCGCCGTCATCGGCTTTTGCCGTCCGGCCATCAAGCCCTAGAATGATGTTTGTGCCGCCGGGCGCGGTAACTTTCACTCGCACGGCATCACTGAGTACAGCGCATATCTTTTTGCAGCGCTCACGGAGAAGCGCGTAATCGAGCGGCACAGTGCGGCAAAAAGAATCGATGGTAACGCCGGGAGACCAAAAGGCGCGGCAGCTTTTTTCGCCGTATTGCCGCAGGTGAAAAATATGGTCATACCCCGGCCCGTCGGTGCCCGGAATTTTGTAAGGATTGGCTATTCCTTGCTCATCTTTGCCAAGTTTCCCGGAACTTATTGAAATAACAACTTCCGGTCTGGCTTCGAATACCGCAATAATGGCTTTTTCGGCAAAATCAATTTGTGTTTTTTCGTCCTGAAAAATAAGAGACGGCCTGCCTTCCGCCCTGCCTGCCGCATCGTAGATGGCCATTGCTATCGGGGCGGCCGCTTCGTGCGGATTGGTTATAATGAGCGTTTGCTCGTCCGGTTTGATACAAAGCACATCCCGCACGGCAATTTCCGCCGCTTTACGCAAACGTTCAAAAGTCTGAGTCGGAAGCGCATTGTTAAAAAAAGGCAAACGGGAAAAAGAAAGTTTTTGCCGCATTGCCTCTAGAATAAACACTTTTGAAAATTTATTCTAGGCACAACGCCGGCACGCAGCAAATGCGCTTACCTTCATTTTCCTTGACAACTCTTTCCCTATGTGGTATATTGTGCCTATGCTAAGCAAACTAAAAACCGGTGCCGCCCGCGGCACCACGCCGGCGGCGTTTACTGTGCCGGACGCGAACACGGC
>JAIRPM010000055.1 GCA_031257075.1 Spirochaetaceae bacterium | reverse complement strand
TTGCGGCATTATGCGCAGAAAAATCCGCTTACCGAGTACAAACTGGAAGGCTTTGCGATATTCGACACGATGATAGACAAAATCCGCGAACAGATAGCATCGCGGGTACACCTTGTCCGCATACAGGTTGCCGAAAACCGCGAAATCAAAGACCGCGCCGTTACCGCAAGCGCAAGCCACGCGGGAATGGCATCGTTTGACGCCGTCCGGCACGGCGCGGCAAGCGCGTCATCAGGCGGCGGACGCCCGCAGGGCACGGCGGTTACGGTGGTGCGCTCCCAGCCGAAGGTCGGACGCAACGACCCCTGCCCCTGCGGCTCCGGCAAAAAATACAAGTACTGCCACGGAAGGTAGCGCCATGGGTGTCCGTCCGCGCAGGCGGTTAGGTTTTATGCCTTGCTTTCAAGAAAAACTGAAATGGCGGGAATAGCGGTCGGCAAGTAAGGGATGTCTCCATAAAAGAAGCGCCGATGAATGTATCTTGGTGCTTCTTTTATAGTAAGGGATACCGAAGGCCGGTATCTGCACATGCCTGCCGCGCCGCCAGAGACTTGCGCCACGGCTAATACTGAAGCGCGTTGTCTTTGGGAACCCAACCGGTGCGCTCGCCTTCAGCGTAAACGTACAAAAAGTTTTCGGTTTGTGCGCGAATGTGTACGGCACGGCCTTCTTTGAAGCGCGGGAGGCTGTCGGGTGTTTCATTCGGTTCAGGGATGGGAAACACGGCGGTTTCTAAAAGAACGGCACCATTTTTGGGTAAAAGTTTCGTGATGGGCGCACAGGCAAATGCGGCAGCCGCAAGCGAAACCACGAAAAACCCCAACGGATACAATGCGCCGGCCTGCCGGGCATACTGGTTAAGAGCGGCGTTTTTACTGCCCATTCGTATTTTTTTTCGAATAATGTGAAAAATTACGCATATCAAAACAAAGAAAACTATTCCGCTAAGGGCAAACACCCAAACCAGCCGCCATGGTTCATTGTGTTGGGGTAAAAGGCCTAAATTGTCTTCCAAAGCGGCCCTAAGCGGGGGCAAGGCGGGCGCGTACACACTGTCCCGTTCAGTCTGGCGAAGCAGGGCAAGCGCCTCGGCATAACGTTTTTGTTCCCAAAAATCGCGCGCCTGTGAAACTGTTTTTTGAAACGAAGACGCAAACACAAAAGGCGCGCCTATTTTTTCCCAGTTAAATGACAGCGGCTGGGTTTCAACCGGTGTTTCAATACGCAACGGAACAGCCGGCGTTTCCAGAGGCGGCGGAATTTTTGCGCTGCTTGCGTTTTCTATAAAAGTGATGGTTTTTGCAGGCAGTGGAAAAAGTTTCCCGCCATAGCGGCTTCGGCCGTGCAGAGTAAATGAGCCGCCTTCTAGTGGAATAATGCGCAACCGCAAGACAACGTTTTCTTCCGCAGGCTCATACCGGGACGGCAGCCGGTCGATTATGGCATTGGGGGCGGTGTCCACTTCAAAAAAAGATGCTGCTCCATAGCCGCGGACAAGTTCGCGGTTGACCAGTTCCAACCAGAAAAAAGCCTCTTCACCGGCCGTTATCCGCGAAGGGCCTATCCAGCGCAATGTGGGGACAAGCACTCCCGGCGTACTCTGAATGGTTAGTTGCAGAGGCCATGTCGAACCGGTTTTACCGGCGGCCGTTACTTTGAAAACACCTACGGTGAAAATTCCACTTTTGAGCGGAACGAGCGTGTATTTTACCTGAGTAACATACTTGAAATCCGCAGCGGGAATATAACCGGGCTGTTTGGGCTGTTCTTCTGTTTTGGAGCGCCATGCCGAAGACGGCGCGCCTTCGCTGTTTTTCATCAATTCTTCCATTGTTACGGCGGCCTGGGCTAACACTGATGAGGGGGCTGCAGCCCAAACGCTGGTCGTCTGTATGGAGGTTACGTTTAACATGTCGGCAAAATCGGGCGGCTCTGTTGTTACTTCTTCGGGTTGAGGGTGGTCGATGATGAGCGTAATTGAAAAAGGCGTATTTTCAAAAATGTTGTCAACGGAAACTTCGCTGATAACGGTAAGCCGTTCTTCCTGCTGGGCAAAAACTACACCCGCACAAAAAATTAGCAGCAGGAACCGTAAGGGGATGCCTTTAATAATCCGGCATTGCGGTATCTTCATTTCCCCCCCATTCAAAACTTTTCCAGGTTTCAGTCTCACGCTGCCGCATAAAATCCAGAAGCACGCCGCTGCGTTTTTCGGTTTTGTTTTCGCTAATACCGCCGCTGCGGCTTGTTTGTACGTTTGCCGCATCGCGCTGCTGTTGGATAGAAAGATGGCATAATTCCAAATTGTGCTTGGCTTCCAGCCGTAACGGATTGATTTGTAATGCGCGTTTAAATTCTTCGGCCGCTTCCAAAAAGTTGCCTTGTTGAAAGTAGACAATGCCGCTGTTATAACGGATACGGTAAAGCAATTCGCTGTTTTGCCGTTTGTCCGCAAATGCAACGAGCGCCGTTTCATAAGCAGTTGAAAAATGCTCCAACGCCACAGAGCCTTCGTCCATAGCAAGCGCCGCCGTACCAAGCGCGTATTCTGCGTAGGGCGCTATGCTTTTGAATGAGCATGCATTGACAAAACAGCCGCTTGCCTGAGCAAATTCCCCGCGTGAATAAAAAAGACTGCCCCGGGCAATAAGAACTTTCCCGGCTATATCGGTACAGGAGCAGAAGGCAAGACAAATAAACGCCGCGCAGCAGCATGCGCGTGCGCGCAAATGGTTTGTAAGCGGTTTTTTGAACAGCGCCGTCATAGGGTTAGTGTAGCGCATTTTTATGGATAAAAGCAAATGGCTGTTTGTTTTGCGCTTGTTTTTCATTTCCGGGCACATGCGGTATACTGTGGTTGTGAATAGCGTATTGACAGGACAAGATTTAGAATATGAAATAGACGAATTGGCGCTGGCGCTCGCGCTGGAACAAGACAAAGAAGGCATCAAAGCGTTTTTATACTCGCTGTGGACACCGGCGGAAATTGCCGATATAGCAAAACGGTGGGCGCTGGTAAAGGCGCTGCGCAAAAAAATTCCCCAGCGGCAAATAGCCAAACAATTAGGGCTTTCGCTCTGCAAAATCACACGCGGTTCCCGTGAATTAAAAAAAGCGAATTCGCCGTTTGCTTCCATGCTCAATATTTTGCAACAGTACAAAGAATTTGGCTCTTCTTCAGACCGGTAATAACCAAGACCGTTCATACCCGGCTGGGCAGTTTGTCCAGCCTTTTCGGGCGAATAGGTCAAAAAATACGCCCCTTCTCTAGAGGGGTATTGACACTTTTTCTAATCAAGTTAGAATATTCTAACAATGATAGTTAAAACTAACATAAAAGCGGGCTTCTTCCGGCAATCGGCAGGCAATTTCGCTGTAAACGGGAGCAATCCTGCCGTGGAATCAGGCAAATCCACCGTAGAATTAGGCAATTTCACCACGGACGGGAGCAATTTCACTGCGGAATTGGGCAAATCCACTGTGGACGGAGGCAATTTCACTGCGGAATTAGGCAATTTCGCCGCAAACGGGAGCAATTTCAGTGTGGAATTAGGCAATTTCGCCACGGATGGGAGCAATTTCATGGCGGAATTAGGCAATTTCACCGCAAACGGGGGCAATTTTATCCCCTGCGGAAACAAGGAGAACATATAATGTCAATCACAAGAGACTGGCTCCCGGCAAACCGGGAAGGACAACTAGCAATGGCGAGGGACTGGCAGACCGTATCGACGGTCAACGCCGCGGCATGGGGCATTCCTGCGGCGGCGTTGACCGAACTTGACAGCCTTGTGCGGGCGGCGAACGTCGCTTTGACCACGGCGCAGAACGAGACTACTCGTACCCCTGTCGCAACCGCCCAATGCAAGACGGCGTTTGAGGAACTGGCGGCAAAAATGCGGGACATGAAGCGCCGCTATTTCCTCACGCCGCCGCTCGATATGCCGGCGTATATAAGCCTTGGGCTGAAACCCCACGATAATACGCCCAGCCACAGCGGCGCCCCAACGGCGCAGGTAACGGTGGAGACTTTTCTGGTAGGCCGGCATGAACTCGGCGTAAAGATGCTGTACATTACCGGAAACCCTGCCGACAACGCCAACAAAGGCTTCCGGCTTTGGTACAGCGTGGTCGCGCCGGGAGAAACGCCGCCCACTAACCCTGAGGAACTCCGCAAAACGTTTTTCACCAAACGGAAAAAGGACGTAATCGAATTTGAATTTGACGACAGCGGAAAAACAGCGTACTTCGCCGTGCAAATCGAGAATGAAGGGAAAAAAGGCCCGTGGGGGCCGCTGGTCTCGGGACTTATCCCCTAAACGCGGAGACCAAACAAAGGTGTTATCCGCTTGAACCTGAACTATGCCTCGACAGGGCGGAAGGTTCCCTGCTTCATGCGGCGGACATAAACAGTTTTGCCGGCGGGGCATAAAAACCGCAAGGAGACAACCATGAAAAAAAACCATGGCTCATTATTTCCTGGAGTTTGCGGAGCAAATTCTTCTGCTAAAACGTATGGCGTTTTAGCCGGTTTCGCCGTTTTATTAACGGCGGCGATTTCTACATTGACAGGGTGCGGCGGTGACTCGCCGTGGCATCTTGCGGATTCAAAAAATCCTTTTATTGGGCAATGGCAGTCAGATATTCCCAGTATGGGGGGCGAGACAGGGTTCTTTGAATTTAAATCTGACGGCACCTTTACCGTTGAATTTCCCGACTTGCCGGAAGAAAAGGGCGGACCCTTGGGGCCATTCACCGGAGGCTATTTGGTAAAAGACGGCGTTCAGGTTACGTTTTTATCGACCGACGAGGGCATGGGAGGATTCACCTATAGGGTTGTTGATGACAACACGATAAGCGTAACGGAAGCGGAAAATGACGGCTCTTTGACAGCGGGCAATAGCGCCCCGTTTACGCGCGTCCCCGGTTCTCCGGTAAATAAGGGCAACACATCTTTTGTGCTGAGCAACCCGCTCATCGGTGGGAAATGGAGCGAAACGACATCAGGTTATAATGCTGAATATGTCTTTACAGCCGACGGGACTGGTACGCTGAGCTATAGCGGCGAAAACCCGTTTTCTATTGCCTATACGGTGTTTCATGATGCCTACATTACCAACGATGGAGGCGCGGATGTTTTGATAGTCTACATGACGGCAACTCAAACTTTTGCATCATACCTGTTGGAAGGTGACGCAAGTTCCGGCACTATTTCGGTCAAAGAAATCACTGAAGTTGCGCCGATGACAGGGCCTCCGCCGCCCAATGTGAGTTATGGGCCGGCAATAACATTCACTAGAAATTGATTTTCCGAAAGCCAAGATTACCGGTATTACCATTGATGAACGCCGTGAAATAACAGCGTGTAATACCGTAATCTTTGCCCTTAAAACTATTCCGGCTCCAGCGCCGTCTATTACATCATTCGTGAATGGTACCTTTCGCTTGTGGCGGAAAGCCCTCCATAAATACCGGCCTTATGATACGCCCGGGCGTTCTTGCGGCCGGCGGAACGACAAGAATGCCTAGGCTGGACGGTAAATGGGACGGAAAAACAAACCGCCGGAGGACAGCAGCCTGAATGTTTCCAGCTGCTGTCCTCCGGGCGGTTCCGCCGAAACAGCAGGATTTGGCTGCTATTCTTCCATAAGCCATGTGCGAATAAGCTGCGAGACATCCTGAGGATGTTCGCGGGCGAGGGCTATCGCTTTTTCGGCAAGTTCCAATCGCGCCTGGTCTTCCACAGACATAGAAATGGACTCGCCTTCTTTTTCCGCTTCCAGCAGCGCCTGTTCGCGCATAAGATTGTGCTGGCGGGCGATTTCCTCTTCCCGGCGGCGGCGCGCCTGTTCGCGGGCACGGGCAACAATCTGAAAGATAACAAAGCCGATAAGCAAAAACGCAATGCCTATCAAAGAAGCAATAATCGTAAACCGGATTTGGCGTTCCCGCAAAAGAGCGGCATCCTCGCCTTCAAATTGCGCGGTACGGTCGATAGCGAAATTAGTTACATTCACCAAATCGCCCCGCGCCGCATCATACTGTATGGCGCCCTCTACCAGCCTTCGCGCATCTGTTAATTGTTCCGGCGATAGCGGCAGGTATTCACGTTCAACGCGGCCGTCCGGCGTAAATACAATTTTGCCTTTTTCGTCTAGTTTTTTCACCCAAGTGCCGTCAATGTTCACCGATACGGAAACACGCTCTATTTTGGGACTGCGAATTTCGCTGGTGATTTCCTTGTTGAATTCTTCGTTGTGGGTACGGGTTTCCTGCTCAACTTCGCCATACATATTAGACATGTCCTTGTAAGCGGGCGGCGTTTGCCCTTCCACACCGGCGGGGCCTTCGGGATTAAATCCGGTACCTTTCCATTTGGTTGTGCTTGTTGACTCGGAAACAGTAAGGCTTGGCGCAAACTGGCTGTCATCGTAGGCAAGCCCGGGGGTGCGTTCTTTGAGGATTATCGGTGTTATTTTGTTTTTTTCTGATGTTATTTGTGACATATCCATGTCGATTTTGATGTTAAGGTCGCGTACACGGTCGGCGGAGAAATTGCTTTGGAGGTTACGGAGTATATCGGCGCGGTATTTTGCTTCTTCGGTACGCCGAATCTTGTTTTCGCGTTCGACACGGGCAAGCCTGTCCATTTCTTTCATTCCCTCAAAATCGTTCAACACAATGCCATTCTGGTCGGTTATGATGATGTTTTCCGCCTTTATTCCGTTTCCCACGGCGGCGATAACGATTTTTTGGATGCCTTCAATCATTTTGCGGTTTTCGCTCAAATCAGCATTGGGCTTCGGGATGAGCAGTATACTTGCGCTGGCAGGGTCTTGCTGTTCAAGAAAGAGGTTTTTTTCCGGCTGAACGATAGTTACATGCGCATTGTCAATATAAGGAAGCGCCTTGATTGTCCTGGTAATATCCGCGGTTATCGAACGGCGTAGGTTTACGTTCCGTTCAAAGTCGGTAAGCGTCCAGCGGTCGCGGTCGAAGAGCGCCCAGGGGTCGGCACCTTTGGGGACAAGGCCCTCGCTTATCAAAATGGCGCGCATTTTGTTTGCGGTTTTGTCATCCGCTACATAAACGACATTATCGGTAACATGTACCTTTACGTTTTCCTGTTCAATGCGGGTAACGATGGCTGCAAGCACCTCCGCATCAGCAACCGGTGTGCTTATCACTTTTGCCAATGACGGCGATGACGATACGCCTACGAGTACGGTAATGGCTACTATGGCGGCCAGTACAATGCCGGCCATTATGAGTTTTTGAATTAGCGTCCATTTTTTCCATAAGTCTTTAATTTGAGATATAAGTTTTGCAAAGTCCATTTTTCACCTCCTACCGTGCATTGATGACATCTCGCCATGCTTGTGTCAGGCGGTTCAGAATAGTCCGCGCAATATTCAACGCCATAGATGCTTCCGCTTCGGCTATTGTAAGGTCGTGTGCGTCAATACTGCCCGGATTTGTTATCGCTTCTTCCGCCAATGCTGAAGCGCGGTTTTCAAGGGTTGATACTTTGTCTATAGACTTCAGCATTTCTTCCGAAAAACTTACGCCACCGTTGTTGGGGCCGTAAACGCCGTCCTGAAGTAAGGCAGCCCCGCCGGTAGCCCTTCCAAGCGCGGCTATTTCCGCGCCTTGTCCGGTAATAGAGACTTTGCCTCTTTGGGTTACCATTTCGCCAAAAGAACCACCGCCAAAACCGGTTAAAGAACCGCCATGGTCAAATGAACCCGAAAAACCAACTACGCCCCCGCTGCCTATATGGCGCGAGTCGGTGGTTTTCATTGGAATGTGAACTGTTTTTTGCAGTTCAGGTTTGAGTGTAAGCATATTCCCCTCCCAAAGGAATAAATATATCTTTAATAGTATCGGCATTTGATATGATTTTGACAAGAGGGCTGTAACCACGGTGCGCTTATACACGGGGGTTGACAAAAATAACGCTTTTTGTAAATATATAAAGTATAATCAGTTTGCAAGCATACGTTTGGAAACTGGGCTTGTTAAAAAATAAGCTATATCATCTTTTTCTAATTAGGAGTGAAGAAATGAAAAAGACAATTACAAGTTTAATGGTGCTGGCTTTCTGTGCGGCAAGTGTGTTTGCGCAGAAAAAAGCCGACCCCAAGGCACCGGCGGCCCCAGCCGCTCCGGCGGCGGCGGCAACGAATGCCGCAGTAGTGCTCTACTACTCGGACAATGCGGACAAAGATGATCCGATTGCCCAGAAGATAGGGACACTTGCAAAAGCAGATGTCTTTAAGATTAGCGCTGACGGCAAAGCGGTCGGCGCTGACGGCAAGACAGCGGTGGATGTTACCAAGTACAAGACTGTGTACCTCGGTTCTGTCGTAAAAGGTGAAACGAAGAAGGAAACAGTCGCCGACCCGGTAAAGACCTACCTTGCTGCCACTAAGTTGACCAACCTGAACGTAGCGTACTATGGCACAACGATGGGCGCTGCGGCGGTGCCGGAATTTGGCAAGAATTTTGAGGCTCTTATTGCCACGTCAGGCGGGAAACTGATACCCAAATCCAACGCAAAGAACATCCTCGTAAGTTCTGCCGCCGATAAGGCGCAGGAAACTGCCATCAAAGGCTGGCTTGGCGTTAAGTAAGCCTGTGATGCCTAACAACACACCCGCGTCTGTACCAGCAGACGCGCCGGCGTCCGCCTCAACAGCGGCCGCCGGCATACTACCGAATGATTTTATTTCCGAATTTATAAAAGAAGACCTCGAAAATGGGCGTTTTGACCGTGTACTTACTCGTTTTCCGCCCGAACCGAATGGCTGGCTCCACATAGGGCATCTCAAAGCCATCAACATAGACTTTAGCATGGCGGCAAAATTCGGCGGTAAATGCAACCTCCGTTTTGACGACACAAATCCCGAAAAAGAAGATGTCTCCTATGTGGAAGCGATAAAACG
>JAIRPM010000018.1 GCA_031257075.1 Spirochaetaceae bacterium | reverse complement strand
GTTTTATTCTTTTCTGGTCGTCAGCAAATGTTGTATTTTGCTGTTTTTCAACATAATCCGAAATACTACAATCTGCATCAAAAAAGCGGACTATCAGTTTTAGTAAATCATATTGAACTTTGCCGCGTGAATTGGAACCGAAAATCCTAATAGTTTCTTTATCTTGTTTTACAAAAGATGTAATTCCCCGCAGATATTCGCCGCTGTATAATCCGTTAAGCACTTCAAAATCAGACAATGGAATGCCTAATGTATTTATTCTGTAAAATATTTTCCGTTTTAATTCCATGCTGCCTCTGCTTATGATAGAAGATAATTCTGTTTCGTTTATTTTAGATTGTACTTCGGGAGAGGTTTGTTTCCACATTTTTCCTTCATAGTCCAGATTGTTATGTACAAACTGCGTGATGGCTTCTATCCGCTGTTTGCCGTCTAATACTTCCAAGACGCCGTTTTCGTTTTCCCAAAAGTAGAACGCCGGGAGAGGAACATCATTAACTATACTGTCAATGACCAGCACTTGTTTTTCCGCGCTGTATATAATTTCGCGCTGCAAATCAATATCGCTTTTTATTTTACCGCTATTAACTTGTTCAATTAAGTCTTTAATTTTCATATTTTTTCAGCCTGTTTATTGCGGATGATTATTCTTTCAAACGGCGCTTTCCATGGCTTGCCGTCTTTTTCTATCCAAAGCGTTGATTTGTCTCCTTTCCAGCGAACCGTTTTTTCCGCTTGCACTCCTTTTGTAATTATTTCAAATTGCTCCGGGTTATGCTTTGCCAAAAAAGAAACCGGGACACCCATGTGCCCTTCAAAATCATAAGGAATATCAACTGTTTTTGAAATATCAATGCCGTCATAATTATAGTATTTTGGATGTTTTGACGGCGAGTATTTTTCGGTTAAAATCATTCTATCGTGCCGGTAACTTACATCAAGATTTGTATACCATTTACAAGCCCTCGCGGTCGAGCCTTCAGGATTTTTTGCTAATAATTTTGTCCCATCCGCCAATTCAAACCCGGATAACTGCTTCGCGTAACCAAGCCAAAGTTCATTCTTTTGAATATGTTGAAAAATATCTGTATAAGTAATAGCGGTCAATGGACCAATTATTAAAAACTCATTGTTATTTTTAAACATTATATCAATAAATTCACGAAACAAACTAAACGGCGGATTGGTAATAACCATATCGTAATGAGAATAATCTATATCCTGAAACTTAACGCCCCTGCCCGCAGCGGGGTCATAGCCGCTGGCGGAAACCGATTTTATGCCGTAATCTTCGGCATGGGCAACAAGAAACCGGACAAAATTGCACTTTACCAGATTTATGTCCTTTTCTATTTTTTGCCTGCTTTTTTCAATATCAATCTCTTTTATTGTACCGCCATTTTCAAACATTGAGCCCTGCGGCGGTACATATCCTTCTTCTTTATATACAAAGATTTCGTCAAAACTCGCATCCCAGTCGCAGGGGCAAATAATTCTTTTTCCCTCAAATTGCTTTTTGAACGAGTGGTATTTCGGCAGTTCACCTGCAATGTCCGCAAAAAGCGTATAAAATTCGTCATCGCGCTGTTTGTGAGCGTCAAACATCGCTTGTTTGTGTGTGCTTTGAGACTGCTTCCCCTCCATGGCTTTTATACTAGAGCCATTTGTCCAAAAAGTCCAGGGAGCGGGGAGAGATTCCCCTTCCGGCACGGTCGTTGCGGCTTTTGCTCTCAATACCCATTCTTACCCTCCCCTCCCCCCGGACGCGCCGCCGGCGGGTAATCCCTCATCTATAATTCCAAAGCCTGAATATACGCTTCGTATTCTTTTTGCGTATCGTTTTGAAGTTGGCGGGCGTTTTCTGTATTTCGCATACAGGCATCAATTTCTTTGTCAAGCGCGGTAAGCCGCTGAAGATAACTTTTACCCGCCGCACTGTCGCGGCCCGCCGCTTCCATATTTTTGCGAACGCGCTCTTGTTCGGTAGAAAGGCGTTTGTAGAGGTCGTCATATTCGGCAAGAGTAAGGCGGGCATCCTCGGATTTCTGGCGCAGCCGCGCAGCTGCCGCAAGCGCGTCACGTACATTTAGCGGTATTTCGCCGTTTCCGGCATAGGCGACAAGGCTTTCCAGCGTAAGCCGCGCCAGCGTGAGCGCTTCCTCAACAGGTCTTTCTTCTGTTACCGCAAAAGAGAGCGTGCCGCCGGCCGGCAGCATCAAATTAAAACGGTAGCGGGCGGCTGTTTCGCTATCAGGAAGCGCCGGTTCTTTGAGCGCAAAACCTTCACGCTTAGGATGCTCCACTACAAGGCGTTTTTCATCCGTGCCGGCGTTGCGGAAGGTGTAGGTGCGTACATAGTTTTGGGTACGCTGAAACATGAGTACTCCCTTACTCACTTTGACGGAAGCGGTAATACGGCTCGATGCCGTGTTAAAAAAGCCTTGCACGGTCAGGTCATCACCGAAAGAAATGTAGCGTTTTTCATTTTCGGGAAAGAAATTCAGAAGCGCATCCCCCGCATAGGCACCGCCGTCAAACACTGTGATAGCGCCGGCGGGCAGTTTCATACCGGTTGTATTGGTTAATTCCGCGCTTATCTGCGGATGCCGCACACTCCCTTCGGAACGGTCTCCCAAAAAGATGAGCGTTTTTGTTACCGCAACCGGCGCTTCAACAAGCGGCAGCATCGCGCTTTGCTGGCGCGGAAGGAATACCGGATTAGGAAATTTGAATTCAAACTGGTCACCCGCATTCTGCGCCGTTGGAGTTTGGCCTTCTCCCAGACTGCTAAGACGCGGCGCGGTTTTCATTTCTTGCCGGCGGCTGTCAGCCGCCCCATAATCCATTTCCGCATAGTTCATAGGCTCCGGCGCGGTGGTTTTAGCCTGAGCTCTGACAGCGGCAACCGGCGCTGCCGCGCCGGAACGCAGTTCGTCTTCATAGGCGCGCGCTTCGGCGACACCGGCTATCGCAAGCGGCATCTGGGGGCGCGCCTGATAGTACGGGTCGTAAAGGTTCTGGCTAAACGAAACTTGCCGGCCGGTTACAAGGGATAATTCAATACCGTTCCAGTCAATATCGCCATCATTGTCAATAATCGCCCAGCCCTGCAAAAAAGGTTTGTCCGCGCCCAAATCGAGCCGGTAACTTACTTTCCAAACCGGAGTAGGAATTACATAACTGATAGTTACGGCCCGTTTGGTTTTGCCCGGCAACTCAACAAAAAGGCTACGTGTCGTGCTGGTATCACGGCTGCTTATCAGGTTGAGGGCCCGCTCAAGGTCGGCCTGTACCGCTTTGTCTTTGAACACAATGTTCTGAATATCCTTCATAGGAATAACGCGCAAACCGCCCGCCGTATTGACGGTGAGCATAGCGTTTTCTGATGCCGGGCTGTTATAGCGCATCATTGAAGCGCCGGCATCAACAGAAACGATGCGCCCGGTAATAGGCACGGGAAGCACTGAGAGCGCGGTAACGGTAACGGAAACTTCAGCGCCCTGCATCGATTGGAGTATGTCGGAAAGGCTCTTTGGGCCGGAAATATCGATTTTCAACCCCTGAAGAGGGCGTAAAAAAGCATTTTCGGATGAGTACTGCACCCGCACGGGAGTTCCGCCCCCATCCGCAGCACCTTCGTTTATAACAAGCGATTTGAGCGCGTCATTGAGCGCATTTATATTGAAAGAAAGCCGCAACGGCCTGCCGCCCGCAGCATAGCCTTCGTGTTCAAAAAATCCTACGCCGGAAGAATAAAGGCTTATCCGTTTCAGCGGCAATTCATCACTTTGATTTTGAATGGGCGGCTTCCCCTGCACCTGCGCGGGCGCAGGCCTGTTAAACGACTGCGCTCCCAACCCAGCGCCGCATAAAAAAAACGCCATAACGGCGGTACTTATTCTATTCATGGCATAATGATAGCGCAAAGCGCATCGGATTCGCACCCCCGCAATCTTTCGCGCAAGATAGGGCAAATTCCGCAATGCGCTCCCTTGACTATTTTCGTTGCCCCACTTTATACTCATTCTATCATTCACGAAGAATGATAAGCGCGCCAGAAGCAGCGCCTTCCCATGCCGGGAAGCAGGAACGAACTCCGTGGGGCATTCCGCCCAAAAAGCACCCAAATTATTTTAGAGAGGTTTCCGCGATGAAAAACACCGTAAGAGATGTAGTATGTGCGCTGCTGTTCGCGTTACTTGCGCCCGCATTTGCCGCCGCGCATGGCGTAGAGGTTTCCGATGTAACGGAGGAGACGGCGGGCGCGGTACAAACTGTGCGTTTTATGTACAGCACAGGCGA
>JAIRPM010000154.1 GCA_031257075.1 Spirochaetaceae bacterium | reverse complement strand
CCGCCCCACCCCGCCCCGCGCCTTCTGCGCCCCCGGCGGCGGCGGCTCCGGCACAGCCGGCAAAGGCTCCGCCGGCGCCGCCTGCGCTCCCGCCGGCGCCGCCGCCGGGCCTGCGCCCTTCGGAACTTGCCGTAGAACGGCCGCCGGCGGAGGCTTTCCGTTTGGAGCCGTCCGCCCTTGTATCGCGTCCCGGGGTGAAACTTCCCAGCGAAACCATCGACCGCCTTGAAAAGCCGCATGCTTCCCGTACCGTCCGCGTACACGCAGGCCAGCTTCTGGAAATACCGTTCCGGGGAGCGGGCTGGGTGTACAGCGGCGAAACGGCGCTTAAGCGCGGCATAGAATTTGATTCCCGCAAACAAGACCCTGAAGGGATGCTGTTTGTATTCAAACCGCGCGAAGCAGGCGAATATACGCTTAAATTTTCCAAACATGATTTTTATAACGACTACCAGATAGATGATACCGTTTCCGTTATTGTCGCGCCGCCGGAAACAGCGGCCGGCGAAGCAAACCGTGTCCGCGCCGAGCCCCGCTGGCCGCCCGCCGAATGGGCGCCGCCGGAGATACGCAGCCCTAAAAGCGCGGCGGTCCCCGCCCCCCCCCCGGATACGCGGATAACGCCGGAAACGCCCGCAAGCGCGCCGGTTGTTCCCGCCGCGTTTCATCCGGTTGAAGCCCCCCCTGAAAACGGCGCTGCCCCGGCAAAAGAAGAAGCGCCCGCAGCGCCGCCGTTTGACGGCGAACAGGCTCTGGCTGACGCGGAAGCGGCGTACAAAGCCGGCAATATCCCGCGGGCTGTCGAAAACCTCGAAACGCTAAACGCCGCCGGAATTCCGCCGGATGATAGAATTTTATATTTACGCGGCAAAACATACGAAGCGCCGGGCGCGCTCCGTAATATAAAAAACAGCATAAACGCTTATACCGCGCTTACATCGGGGTTTCCCCAAAGCCCTTATTATGATGAAGCGGTTAAACGCATAGCATATTTAAATAAATTTTATTTCAATATCAGATAGAAGCGCCGGGCGCTGCCGGCTTACGGAAATCAGCAAGGAATTGAGCATGTTTCAAACAATAAACGCTTCAAACGACATTGTCTTCTGGAAGTTTAACACAAAGACCGGCAGGCAGACGCTTGCCGGCAACTGGAAAGATTTATGCGGCTGGACGATAGACGAATTCAAAGGCAAAAACGCCGCCGCCGCCCTTGCCGCGTCCCCGCAGGATTTGGCGGCAATAGATGAAATGAAACGCGCCGCGGCGGAATCCCCCGGCAACGAAGTTCGCAGCGTAGAAGTGCGCCTTAAACGCAAAGACGGCGGCATTATTTGGGTGCAGGACGCCGCTTATGTAAGCAAGCGCGGCAAAGACGGCAAAGCCCTGATACTGCGCGGCGTTCTGCGGGATATAACCTACGTGAAAAGAGCGGTGGATATGGTTTACCGCAAACAGGAAAACTTGGATTTGGTGGCCGATATTGTAAAGTTAAGTTATTGGGAATGGGATGCCGTACATGACATACTGCTGTCGAGCAGGCAGGTGGAAACGGCATTGGGGTATATGCCCGAAGACCTGAAATCGCTTGGCATACAGTACATTCCTGAATATATCAAAAACAAAAACATTGACGCATTCCCTGCCGGCACCTTTATTGGAATTATTCATCCCGAAGACCGGTACATTCTTTTGAATGTAATTGACGATTATATGCGGCAGACTATCAGGCACTTTAGAAAAGAATTCCGCCTGCTAAACAAAAAAGGCGATTATGTATGGGTAATCGCGTCGGGCTACCTTGCTGAATATGACAAAGAAAACGGGATTGAAATTGTCCGGGGCGCGATACTCAATATTGACGATTCCAAACAGGCCGAAATGCGCGCGCTGGAAAGCGCCGCGAAACTCGCGCAGTACAAAGAACATATGGATATAGTCGCTGAAATGTCGCATCTTGCGTATTTTGAATGGGATGTGATACAAGACAGCCTCGATTCGGCAAGCATTCACCTGCTCCGCGAATTGGGATACCGTGAAGGCGAAATCAAAGGATTCGGTTTCGAACCGCGCGAAAATCCAACGGCCCCCTATTACTACATTGAATTGATACATCCCGAAGACCGCGCCAAACGGAGCGAAAGCCTTGATTTGTGCCTGAAAGGTATCTCTAACAGTTATCAGGCCGAGGTGCGGGTGCGCGGCAAAAACGGCGAGTATTTGTGGACAAAGGCTTACGGTTATGCCGCCGAATGGGAAGACGGCCTCCCTAGTAAAATTATAGGCGGCATCATCAATATAAACGCGCTGCGCCGCGCGGAAAATTTAAACAAGGCAAAGAGCGCGTTTCTTGCCCGCATGAGCCATGAAATCCGTACGCCTATGAACGCGATAACCGGCATGAGCGAACTTATCCTCCGCGAAAACATTTCACCCCGCATACGTGAATACGCTTCCGGCGTTCAGCAGGCGGGCGCAAACCTTTTATCGCTTATCAATGATATTTTGGATTTTTCCAAAATAGAATCAGGCAATCTGAAAATCGTCAACGCGCCGTATTTGTTTGCAAGCCTGATAAATGATGTCATAAATATTATACGCCTGCGGCTGAGGGAAAAACAACTGATATTTACCGTGAATATATCAAGCGGCATACCCCAGCGGCTTACAGGCGATGTAACACGCATACGGCAGATTATGCTCAATCTTTTGAATAATGCCGCAAAGTACACCGACAAAGGCTATGTAGCCCTTGATATTACCGCCGCCCGCCAAGAGGCCGGAGACAATAACTATATCACTATTGAAGTAAAAGTAACCGATTCAGGGCGCGGCATAAAGCCGGAAGACACCGAAAAATTATTCGGCGAATTTATACAAGTTGATATAGAACGCAACCATAATATCGAAGGCACCGGGCTCGGGCTTGCTATAGCCGGCAATCTCGCTCATGCAATGAACGGCACTATTACCGTGGAAAGCGTGTACGGCGAAGGCAGTTGTTTTACCTTTACCATTCCGCAGATTGTCGAAGAAGAACAACGCATCGCCGTTGTCGAAAACGCCGCCGAAAAAAGGGTACTCCTCTACGAAGCGCGGGAACGCTATGCGGCATCACTAAAACGCTGTATGGATGACTTAAATGTATTTTGCACTGTGGTAAGCAGCTATCAGCAGTTGAAAACAGAATTGGCGGACGGGCGGTACAATTGGCTCTTTGCCGCTTCGCCGTTGTACGAAAGCGCTTATGATTTAATTAAAAAGACAAACGCGCAGGCAAAAATAGCCGCGCTTGGAGATGCAAGCGGCATCTATGCGGATGTGGTTATTCCGCTGCCCGCGCATGCCATATCCATCGCCAATATATTGAATAACAGCAAATCGGCTGACAAAGACGAACCCGAACACACCACTTTCGGATTTGCTGCGCCCGGCGCACGCATTCTTATTGTTGATGATATCCTCACCAATCTGGTTGTCGCCGAAGGCCTGCTCGCGCCCTACCAGATGCGCGTAAATACCAGCCTTTCCGGTCAAGACGCTATAACGCTGATAAAAGAACTTGCCCAAAAAGACGAATATTTTGACGCGCTCTTTATCGACCACATGATGCCCGGTATGGACGGCATCGAAACGGCGCAGGCTGTCCGCGCGCTTGCCCTTGAAGGCTACGGCGACATCTTCAATACAATTCCCATCATCGCGTTTACCGCCAATGCCATTATCGGAATGCGCGAAATTTTTTTGGAGAACGGCTTTACGGACTATATTGTCAAACCAATCGATATAAAAAAAATGGACGAAGCGCTGCGAGCAGCCATCCCCGCGGAAAAACAAATAAGCAAACATTATGCCGTTGCCGCGCCTGAATATGGCGTACAGGCGCGCCGGCAGTTGCGGCAGGAAATCGCGCAGATTAACGATATAGATGTACCATCCGCGCTCGAACATGTACGCACCGAAGAGAATTTAATCAAAGTGCTTAAACAATTTGTTTCCGAATTTAACGGATACGTCAACGGAATTTATGCCGCTATGCAAAGCGAAAGTTGGGAAGATTACGGCATCAAAGTACATGCGGTAAAAGGCGTGCTGGCAACCATCGGCAACGCCCCCCTTTCGCAGCGCGCGCGGGAACTGGAGATGGCCGTCAAAGAAGGCAATTACCCGTTTTGCCGCGCTAAAACCGCCGCCCTCTGCGAAGGTTTAACCGCGTTCCATGAAGCGCTCAAAAAAACAGCCCTCGCGCATGAAGAACCCGGCGATGCCAAAACCGCTATTTCACCCGCTACCTTTATTAAAAAATTACAGGAATTGCATGAGGCGGCTTTCAAATTTAACAGCGATGAGTCGGAGCGCCTTATAGAACAACTTGTAAAAATCGAACCGGACGATGCTTCGATGAAGGAACTATGGGAAAAAGCAGCCCCGTCGATTCAGGCAAAAATAACCGAATTCGATTACGACCGGGCGGCGGCGGAAATTCAAACTATCCTCAATTTGACTGCTTGAAGTACTGAACCCTCCCCTGTTTCAACCGCCGCATATCCGGTATACTTGCGGCATGCCCTTGTATATCAAATACCCGGAATGGCTAAAGCCGGAAATTTTTCCGGGGCTTCCTTTCCGCTGGTACGGTTTAATGTATATTGTCGCCTTTGCGGTTGCTTACTATTTTTACCGCAAACAGGTACGTGAACGCGGTTATCCCCTCAGTGAGGACAACCTTACCAGCCTTTTTTTCTGGGGAATTTTAGGACTGATTTTGGGCGCACGGCTCTTTTCTGTTATTATTTACGAATCTTCGCGCATCTATCAACGCGAGCCCTGGCTTGTTTTCTGGCCGTTCCGCAACGGGCGTTTCACCGGCCTGCAAGGGATGAGTTACCATGGCGGCGTTATCGGCTGTATATCCGGCTTTCTTCTCTGGAGCATTGTAAAAAAACATGATGTCCGCGATATTGCCGATATGTTCGGCGGTTCGATACCGGCCGGCTATACATTTGGGCGTATCGGCAACTTTATAAACGCCGAACTCTATGGCCGCGCAACGGTGTCTCCTGCCGGGATGCTGTTCCCCCATGCCGAAACCTTGCCCCTTAGCCAGGACTGGGTGGCAAAAATTGCCGAACAAACGGGCATAACCGTCTCCGGGCAAACGATGATGGTAAATCTGCCCCGCCATCCGTCCCAACTCTACGAAGCATTTTTCGAAGGGATTTTTCTGTGGGCGGTAATATGGCTTATCCGTAAGAAAAGCCCTTTCAAAGGTTTTTGCGCCGGCCTGTATATTGCCGGATACGGCCTCATCCGTTTTGTTATTGAATATTTCCGCCAGCCCGATTCCGACCTGGGCTACCGAATTCAATTTGCGCCAAACGACCTGCCTCTTGCCTACGCGCACCCGCTCACCAGCCTTTCGACAGGCCAGTTGCTATGCCTTGGTATGGTAGCCGCCGGTGGGCTTATCTGGTTTGTGTCGGCCCGCGTTCCCGGCAGCGCTTTTTCTTATGTGCTGAAGCCTCCGGTAGAAGGCAGCACAGCTCCCGAGAGCGCTGCCGCGGGCGGCACAGGGAATGCCTTGCGTAATAAACGCAAAAATCAGCGCAAAAAACTAAAGTAACGCGGAAAACGGCTGTAAAATGCTGTTTCCTCACGATAAGGCGATGCTGTTTGATTTTGTCTTCCATTCCCGGACTCTTAAAACCTACGCGCTGGTCGGCCCGAGCGGCACCGGAAAAAGTTTTCAGGCAAAGTTTGTCGCCCGTAAAAACCGCATTGATTTTATCATTGATGACGGCCTTCTTATCCATAATGCGCGGATACGGGCGGGACATTCGGCAAAAGAAGAAAAAACGTTTATGGCTGCCGTAAAAGCCGCTCTTTTTGACGATAAAAGCCGCCGCGATGAAGTTGCCCGCGTTTTGCAGTCCGAGCATTTCCACCGCATTCTTATTTTGGGCACCTCAGACAAAATGGTAAACAAGATAGCGGCGCGGCTGCAACTGCCGCTTCCCTCAAAAATCATCAAAATCGAAGAAGTTTCAAGCCAAAAAGACATTGAAAACGCAAAACGCTTGCGCTACGTTGAAGGGAAACATGTCATTCCCGCGCCCGGCGCGGAGGTAAAACGCACCTATCCGGGCATTTTTTACGATGCTATCCGTATTTTCAGGAAAAAAACAATATCCGGGGCCTTTACCGTTCCCGAATCGCATGAAAAATCACTGGTAACGCCGCTCTATTCACGTCCGAACAAACTTGCCATTTCTTCGCGCGCTCTTACCCTTATGGTGCAAAATTGCGTTGATGAGTATAATTCTAAATTCAAGGCTCGAAAAATCGAAATAAAGCCTGTAGAAACGGGATATCGTGTGATTATTACGCTCGACATCCCCCTGGGAACCGAGTTGCAAAACACGATTCTGGGGCTGCGGACATATATTATCGAAAATATCGAACATTTTACTGGAATTTTGGTCGAAAACGTGAGTATCATTATAGACAAAATTTTAGAAATGTAGTATACTTGATACAAATCTTAAGTAAGTTGAAGGGGCTTTTATGAGATTCCCTCAGAGTAGGAGGAAAAAATGAAGAAGTACATTGGAATTGTGCTTTTAGCGGCGCTGGTTCTGGCGCCGGTAATGGCACAAAGCAGGGTCAGTCCGGCAAGAGCTACGATTAGCACAAAGCTGTTTGAAGTCGTATCTGACGGGGGGAGTTACGATGCGGAAACTCTTTGCCGGGAACTAGAGGAGCGTTTCGAGGTTTACAACCGTTTATTCCGGTTTAATCGCGATACGCTAACCGGACCGTTGAAAGTCATCGCTTTTACCGACAAAACGGCATACGATGACTATGTGAAGGCGAAGTTGGGGTCAACACGCGATGGGGCGGTGTATCTCCACTATAACCAGGCGGATAAACGCGAACTGGTTGTTCACCGGGGCAGCGCCGAAGAGGCGCGTATGCTGCCGCATCAAGCCTTCATTCAGTATTTGCGGGCTTTTATTCCGTATCCGCCGACATGGATGCGGGAAGGATTTGCCATCTACTTCAATACGTTGAAGTATGACAAAGAATCCCGTGAACTTCGCTATGAAGAAAACCTGTCGTGGCTTGAAACGGTAAAAAATCTGGGCAACCAGCATCCGTCTCTGGAGCAGGTTTTCCTTGCCGACATCAAGGGCGCGCCGGAATACTTCCAGCCGGTTTCTTGGGCGGTGGTTTCGTTCTTTTTAAACAATGGCGGTTCAGGTGACTATTTCCGGTCTCTTACCGATTCGTTCAAAGTGCTCGATGCCGCTAAGTCCGCAGGTGATAACGCGCAGGCCGTGTTAAACGAACTCATCGGTTTTACTACTCTGCAAAGTATCACCAGCGACTACAATGCCTACATTGCAAGCCGCAAGACGTTTGCCGAATTGGTACAGGCAGGGCAGGAATCGTACACAAGCAAAAATTGGACAGAAGCCGAGAATTTTTTCCTGATGGCGCTCTACCAAAAGCCAACCCACTACGCGCCCTACTATTATCTGGGTTTGCTTGCCTATGAACAGCAAAATTTTGACCTTGCCGAGCGCTATTACCGCTCAGCGGTGCAGTACGGCGCGGACCTTGCTTTGGTAAGTTACGCGCTTGGAATTAACGCCGCGACTGCGGGCCGCAGTGACGAAGCAGTCAACTATTTGCAGGAAGCCGCCCGCGTTTCGCCGGAACGTTACCGTGAACGCGCTGATAGTATTATTATCAGGCTGCGTTAACAGAGGCATTTGAGGTTGTCTCTCCAAAGACAGCCTCGAAAAAAAACCCGCCCGCACGGCGGGTTTTTTTTCGCCCTATTTTTAGCCTTAACGCTTGTTTTGTGCAAAAAATCACAAGAATTATTTATTTGTGGATAATTGGCACAAGAGGTAAATTGGCCCAAAATCAATTTTCAGCGTTTAGCGGCGGCCATGAACACCGCAAAGTGCGCAGGAGGACAACATAAAAAAATTAGGCATGGTAATACTTGCCGGCGCCTTCGCTGTTGATGGGGGGGGGGGGGGGATTTGCGAGAGAATAAAACCTTGGCGTCGGGACGCTTCTGGGAACGG
>JAIRPM010000043.1 GCA_031257075.1 Spirochaetaceae bacterium | reverse complement strand
CTGTCCGCGCTATTCTGGCAAAATAGCGGAATGGTCAAGATTTAATCTAGTAAATAGAGCGATTTAATAGGAAATAGCTTGACAATTTTTTTACCTTGAGGTATACCTCTTGTATCCTTCATTTTGGAGAAATTATATGGAAAACAAAATTATTTCCGTTAAAACAGTGGTCGCCGTCGGCATTGGCGCGGCGCTTATGTTCGTGCTTATGCGGTTTGTGGCAATCCCGTCAGGTATTCCCAATACAAACCTCAATCTGGGAATACCTATTCTCGTTTTGTTTGCGACAGTTTTCGGGCCTGTTGCCGGCCTGCTCATAGGCTTCATCGGGCATACCCTCACCGACCTGACCTTTGGCTTCGGAATCTGGTGGAGCTGGGTGATAGCGGACGCGGTGTTGGGCCTTCTCGTCGGCCTTTTTTGGAAACTCTACCGTATAGAAGACGGCGAATTCAGCATAAAAAACGCCGTTGTTTTTAATGTTGTACAAATTTTGTCCAACGCTGTCGCGTGGATAGGCGTCGCGCCCGTGCTTGACATTTTGATACACAAAGAGCCGGCAAACAAGGTCTTTACTCAGGGAATCGTTGCCGCGCTGCTCAACGCCGCCGCCGTGCTTGTCCTGGGAACGCTGCTTGTAATCGGCTATTCCAAAACAAAAACCAAAACGGCAAGCCTTTCCGCGGAGTAGTGATACCGCCCGCTTTTGAGTTTATTGATTTTTCTTTTCGTTATAAGGCGCAAAAATCGCCAACGTTGAGTAATATCACGCTGACGGTGCGCCGCGGGGAAAAGATCCTCATTCTGGGGCCTTCCGGCTCCGGCAAATCAACGCTGCTTCATTGTTTGAACGGCCTTATCCCCCAAGTTTTTAAGGGCGAAATGACAGGACAGCTCCTGCTTGGCGGCGAAGACATACGCGGCTTTGACATTTTCGCCATTTCTAAAAAAGCCGGAACCGTTTTGCAGGATACTGACGGCCAGTTTGTCGGGTTGAGCGCCGCCGAAGATATTGCCTTTGCGCTTGAAAACGACCTCGTTCCCGCGCCTGCCATGCGTGAACGTGTCGCCGCCGCCGCCGCTTTGGTAGATATGGCGGATTATTTACCAGCCAACCCTCAAGACCTTTCCGGCGGCCAAAAACAGCGCGTTTCGCTTGCCGGCGTACTCGTCGATGACGTTGAAATTCTTTTGTTTGACGAGCCGCTTGCCAACCTCGACCCGGCGGCAGGGCAAAGCGTTATCGAATTGATTGACGAACTGCACCGCACAACCGGAAAAACTGTAATCATTATTGAACATAGATTAGAAGATGTCCTGCGCCGGACTGTTGACCGTATTGCACTCATGGAAAACGGGCGTATTACAGCCTGCGCGGGCGCGGCGGAAATGTTGTCTTCGGGTGTTTTGCAAAAAGCCGGTATCCGCGAACCTTTGTATGTAAGCGCCCTGCGCCGCGCCGGAATCGCTGTGGAAGCGCGGACACAGCCGCAGAGCCTTGAGACTCTCCGTGTAGATTTTGCCCCGCTTGCCGCATGGGATGCCGCGCTCGCAAAGACGGAAACGGCTGGGCAGGCGGGCAGTCCTGATACCGCCCCTTTATTATCTATTGAAAACCTGCGTTTCCGTTATACCGAAAACGGCGGTGAAACATTGAAAGGCGTTTCGTTTTGTGTACAACAAGGGGAATGTGTAAGCCTTGTCGGGCGCAACGGTTCCGGCAAATCGACGCTGGCAAAGTGTATCTGCGGTTTTCTAAAACCGGACGACGGGACTATAAGCTGCCGTGGGCGCAGCCTTGCCGGTCTTTCTATTATGGAACGCGCCGCGATGATAGGCTATGTAATGCAAAACCCCAATCAAATGATTTCGTTTCCGCTGATTTTTGACGAAGCCGCATTCGGGCTTCGCGCGCGGAAAATAGGCGAGGAGGAAACCCGCCGGCGCGTTCACGAGGCGCTTGACCTTTGCGGACTCTACCGGTTTAGGAATTGGCCTGTAAGCACGTTGAGTTACGGGCAAAAAAAGCGGCTTACCATAGCGTCAATTCTGGTGCTGCGCCCCTCGTTCCTTATTCTGGACGAGCCTACCGCCGGGCAGGATTTGCGGCATTATACAGAATTTATGGAATTCCTTGACAAACTCAAACATGAACTGGGAATTTCATTTTTGCTGATTACCCATGATATGCACCTTATGCTTGAATACGGAGACCGCGCGGCGGTGCTTTCTGACGGCAGCCTTATTGCCTGCGCCCCTCCGTCCGAAGTCCTTACCAACGACGCTGTTATAGAAGAGGCGCGCCTCAAAAGGACGAGCCTCTACGATGTTGCCGCCGCCGCGGGGCTTCCCGACCCGCGCGCTTTTGTCCGCCGCTACATCGCTTTTGAAAAAGATGCCCGCCGAAAAAGCCCGCCCTCTTCTGGAGGCGCCTTGTGAAAAACCGCCCGCCGCGAAAAAAACAGCGTGTTCTTTCGTTTATTGACCGGCGCTCTCCGGTTCATGCCTTGAGCGGCGCGTCAAAATGCGTCATTTTTCTTTTATGGTCGGTGCTTGTTATGATAAGTTTTGAAACACGCATCCTTTGCGCTCTCACGCTTACAGGCGCCGTACTGCTTCGCATAGCCAAAGTCCGGTTTTCAGAAATATCGTTTGTCATCAAAATGATGCTCTTCTTTCTCATTCTGAATTTAGCGGCAATTTATGTTTTCGCGCCGGAACAAGGCGTTTTGATTTACAAGACACGCTATGTTCTCATTGCCGGGCGGGGGCGCTGGACATTGACGCTGGAACAACTTTTTTATGAATTGAACGTACTGCTAAAATACTGCGCGATAATTCCGCCTGCGATTTTGCTTATGGTGACAACGCATCCAAGCGAATTCGCGGCTTCGCTCAACCGTATCGGCGTTCCCTATTCCATAGCGTACGCGGTAAGCCTTACCCTGCGCTACATTCCCGATGTACAGCGCGATTACGAAACAATATCACAGGCGCAGCAAGCGCGGGGGCTTGAGATTTCACGAAAAGCGCCGCCGCTCAAACGCCTGAAAGGAACAGCCCCGCTTATAATGCCGCTTGTTTTTTCATCAATGGAACGGATTGATGTCATAAGCCGCGCCATGGAACTGCGCGGTTTTGGCAAACACAAAAAACGCACATGGTACTCTTCGCGCCCCTTTTGCGGAGCGGACATCCTGGCGCTCACCATAAGCGCCGCGCTTTTTGCCGCCGGAATCGCGCTGACGTTCCGGCACGGAAGCCGGTTTTACCGGCCCTTTTAGCGGAAGATGGTATGTAGACACCATTCCTGGTTATGCGCGCCATCTCTGCTTTCTTTGTAACGAGAGCAGTATATCAAGCGTAAAATTCTGTGTAAGGAGCGCATTGCGAATGTGTAGGGGTTTATGTCCTGCGTCAAAAGGCGTGGAAACCTTGTAATTGCCGCGCAAAACCGGTAGAATAATGCTTGTGAAAAAGGCCTGTTTTGCCGCGTCATTTCTGTTGTATGCCGCTGCGGTACTTCCTGCGCAAGTCATCAGCCTTTGGGGCGGCTTTGATTATTCATTTTATGACAAATCACAAGATATTATTTCACCGGCACCGGCGCCGGTCATTATTTTTGGCGCTGTATTTGAAGGCTATTTTGCCGGTGTTTTTAAATACAATTTTTCATTTATGAACGATGCTGTCGTTGATTATTTGTTCAATATGGATATAGCGCTCAATATGAAATATGTTAC